>NZ_RYDG01000007.1:0-186845 GCF_003970305.1 Flavobacterium sp. LB2P53 | reverse complement strand
AATTTTGCGGACTTGTTTCATAGGCTAAAATTAAGATTATTTCTTAACTTAATGTGATGGCTAAGTTAGCATGTCCAATTTGACCATATTCATCTACAACACGTTTTTCTTTTGATAGAATATTAATGAAATTATGACCTAATAATTCTTTAAATTCATCTTCTAATATAATATCATCTTTGGTTTTATTATATTACTTTTATGTTTAATTATGGTGGTTAACCACTATTTTGTGATTTTATCCTCTAAATTTCACAATAAACTTAAATAATTATGTAACAACGCTATACTTGAAACCTGTAATTTTATATTTCAAATTAAAGATAGAAATCATGCTAAAAAAATTAACCAGACTATTAATGCTTTCATTGGTACTAATATCATTTTCAAGTTGTTCAATAATAGGAGGAATATTCAAAGCTGGAGTAGGTGTTGGTATATTTATAGTTGTTGCCGTTATCGTTATTATCATTTTTATCATTAATAAGATTTTCGGTAAGAAATAATGATCGTTTAATTAAGATTGACAATTAAAAACTTCTTTTAATAAAAATATCCCGCAATTGCGGGATATTTTTAATCTTAAATATAAATTACTTTTTATACAATATACATTTTAGCTCTCAATTCCTGAACTTTTTCATCATCTAGGTAATCATCAAAAGTCATGTAACGGTCAATCGCTCCATTAGGCGTTAATTCAATTACTCTATTAGCAACCGTTTGCGAGAATTCATGATCATGAGTGGTGAAAATCACAGAACCTTTGTAGTTTTTTAATGAATTATTAAAAGCTGTAATGGACTCTAAATCCAAGTGATTGGTAGGTTCATCCAGCATTAAAACATTCGCTCGTTCCATCATCATTCGAGACAACATGCAACGCACTTTTTCTCCTCCGGATAATACTCTGCAGGTTTTTAAGGCTTCTTCTCCTGAAAAAATCATTTTTCCAAGAAAACTACGAATATTTACTTCATCACGCTCCTCTTCAGTTTTTACCCATTGACGCAACCAATCTACAAGAGAATAATCGTTTTCGAAAAACGAATGATTATCTCCTGGTAAATACGCTTGGTTTGTTGTAACTCCCCAATCATAAGTTCCGGAATCCGCTTTTTGATTTCCATTTAGAATTTCGTAGAAAGCGGTAGTGGCACGTGAATCTTTTGAGAAAAGAACGATTTTATCGCCTTTGGCCATATTCAAATCTACGCCTTTAAATAAAATATCTCCATCTACAGAAGCGCTTAAATTTTGCACATTCAAAATTTGATCTCCTGCCTCACGCTCTTGGTCAAAAATAATTGCCGGATAACGACGACTTGATGGTTTTATTTCGGAAATATTCAGCTTGCTAATCATTTTTTTACGAGAAGTAGCTTGTTTTGATTTGGCTACATTCGCACTAAAACGACGAATAAATTCTTCTAATTCCTGTTTCTTTTCTTCTGCTTTTTTGTTTTGTTGCGCGCGTTGTTTTGCTGCTAATTGACTTGATTCATACCAGAATGTATAGTTTCCGGAATAATGATTTATTTTACTGAAATCTATATCCGAAATATGCGTACAAACAGAATCCAAAAAGTGTCTGTCGTGAGAAACTACAATTACGGTATTTTCATAATTGGCCAAGAAATTCTCTAACCAGGCAATGGTTTCAAAATCCAGATCATTGGTAGGCTCATCCATAATAAGTAAATCCGGATTTCCAAAAAGCGCTTGTGCCAAAAGGACACGAACTTTAATTTTTCCCTCAAGATCTCCCATTAAAGTATAATGATGTTCCTCTGTAATGCCTAGATTTGATAACATCGATGCCGCGTCGGAATCAGCATTCCAACCGTTCATCTCTTCAAATTGCACTTGTAACTCGCCTATCCTGTCCGCATTTGAATCATTGTAATCTAAATATAAAGCATCCATTTCTTTTTTGATCGCATACAAGGTTTTATTCCCCATCATAACGGTCTCCAATACGGTGCTTTCGTCAAACATATTGTGGTTTTGGTTTAAAACCGACATACGTTTTCCTGGTTCCAAATGAATATGTCCCGAAGTTGGGTCCATTTCACCGGCGATTATTTTAAGAAAAGTAGATTTTCCAGCGCCATTGGCTCCGATAACTCCGTAGATATTACCGTGAGTGAAGGTAGTATTTACTTCGTCAAACAAAATTCGTTTGCCAAACTGAACTGATAAATTATTTACTGTTAACATGAATATTTATTTTATAAAATTTTTGCAAAAATACGAAAAAAATAACGATTTACTGAATTCCAAAAAAATCCATTTTTAACGGTTTTAATTTACGGATTAGAACAATAATTAACAGAAAAAAATCCTGACACAAATTATCAGGATTTCAAAATTCTTACTTCATAAAGCCAATGTTACTTTTCTTGTTTACAGCAATTTTTTTAAACTACCGTAAACTGCTAATTCTACATCGGCGGGACTTCTGGTATTGCATTTCTCTAATAAATCTTCCAATACAGTTTGACTTACTTTTTGTTTTTTATCTATTAAAAGCAATAGCTGCTGGGATACATCACTCAAACTTTTAGACAAGGGCAAAAGAGGTTGCGCCAGCGGCGCATTGGCACTTAAAGCAATTAAATCGGAATTTAGGACGATCCACTTCTTAAAAAAGTCAGTCACTATCCCTTTATTCTCCTTGCTTTTATTTGCTAAATATACATTGACTGCAACATTAAAATCTAGTGCTTCCGAAGCATCCGCATTACAAGCATCCGCAAATAAGGTCAACGGAGAATGCATGCGGTATTTCTTTCCGCCACCATTACGTTTGTAATTTTTCAGTGGTTCACAAAGGTTTGAAAAATCATTCAATGCACGCGTATCTTGATTGTTGCTGATGTTTCTTAAAATCACTTCTTTGTTTCTAATGTGAGTAATTCCGAGTTCTTCTAATCGAAAAGAAATCGTTTTCAACCTTTTGCGTAAGCTGTTCATATCGGTAACAGATTCATCAGACCATAATCGCTCAGCTATCGCAGCGGTTCGTGGCCAAATTCTGGAATCTATATTTAATGGCGTTACGAGTTCACTCCACATCGCTGCTTCTCCTCCTAAAACCCTTGCTTTTTCCTCTGGACTAAGAATTATCTTTTTGGGTATGGGATCATTCAAATAATGACTTTCAATACCAAGCATCAAATCAATATAATATCCATTTGACAACACTGTATTGTAACCGCTTTTTGCAGCTTTGATCAATGCTCCACCGGCTTCTTGCCCTTCGTTAGTTCCTCGCCAAGCATGAATTATGGCGTCTTTAGACATGTTTTCAGTCATTATTTCTTCCCAACCCATTAATTTTTTGTTGTATTTTTTCAAGATTGGAATCAACTTCATATTAAAATAAGTTTGCAAATCATGATTACTGGCCAGATTATTATCCTTTTTAAATTGCTGAATAGCAGGATTTGCATTCCACTCCTTCCCATTGTTTTCGTCACCTCCAATATGAAAATAACTACTTGGAAATAACGGGCACACTTCATCAAAAATCGAACTTAAAACTTCGTAGGTTTTTGGATTTATAGGGTCTAAAGTCGCATTGAAAATCCCTGAATTTCTTTGTACTTCATACGTGATTTCCCCCTCACCTACTTTACTTCCTATTTCAGGATAGGCAGTCAGCAATGCCGATGCATGTCCAGGAACATCTATTTCAGGAATAACCAGAATCCCTCTTTCATCAGCATATTTTACAATATTTTTAATTTCTTCCTGAGTATAAAAATTTCCATCTGAGGCTAATTCTGTCAATTTTGGATGATTTTTTAATTCAATTCTCCAACCTTGATCATCGGCTAAATGCCAATGGAAAACATTCATTTTCATCGAAGCCATAGCGTCCAGATTTCTTTTGATAACATCTACCGGTTGAAAATGTCTTGCCGCATCAATCATCAGGCCTCTCCAGGTAAAACGTGGCGAATCCGAGATTTCAACAACCGGAAAGTAAAATGACGTACTATTATTCTGAAGCAATTGTAATAACGTCTCCAAACCATGCAAAGCCCCTAAATCACTTGTGGCATTAATGGTTATTTGATTAGAAGCAATTTTCAATTCGTAACTTTCATCTTCATTAATTTCTATTTTTCCGTTGCGAACACAATTTATCTGCAATTCAGCTTCCGGACTTTCGTTGACTTCTGTCAAAAAACTTTGTTCGAGAAACAATCCCGTTCTGCCATCTAATCGTCGCAGGAAATTGGTTGCGCCTATAAAAATTCTGGGATTAGGATTCCCGGTAATATTCACTTTAAATTTTTTGCTTAAAGCAAAAGTGCCAGCGGTCAACTTTATATTTTGTGGCCAAGGCATCAGGTTTAATTGCTCGGTGGTAATTTGTGCATTCGAAACAAAACTTACTAATAATAGGATCAAAAAGTATTTCATAGTTTATAGGTATTCAATATGTTTTTAATAGTCAAAACGTTTAAAAGCTTCGATGGCTTCATATTCTGCCAGTCCTAAATCATCATATAATTTTGCTGTATGTTTATTGCGGTCTTCGGCACGCACCCAAAATTCTCTGGAATCATTACCTTGAAACATCACGCGGTCTTTTTGCGATTGATGGTATAAAATTGCGTGTCTTTTTAGCATTACTTCTTCTGGACTTAATGGTACTGCCATGTCTATTTCATGAATTTCCCATTCATGCCAAGCACCACGATATAACCACAGCCAGCAATCATTCATAAACGATTGTGGTTTCAACGCTGCCATAGCAGTAAAAATAGCATTAAGACAAACTTCATGCGTTCCGTGCGGATCCGCAAGATCACCAGCGGCAAAAACCTGATGCGGTTTTATTTTTTCGATAATCGCTTTTACAATAGCAATGTCATCCGCGTGGATTGGGTTTTTCTTTATTAGTCCCGTCTCATAAAAAGGCATATCCAGAAAATGGATATTCGATTCATTTAACCCAATGTACCGAACGGCTGCATACGATTCTCTGCGTCTGATAAGTGCTTTAAGTTTCCGAACTTCAAGAGAATCTATTTGATTTTCTGACTTGTTCCTCAGGAAATCAATAACGGATTGAAAATCAATTTTAGTTTTAGCATCTCCAATGAAATCAGTACAAACCTCAGCAAATTTTAAGGCTTCGTCATCTGTAACAGCGATGTTTCCTGAAGTTTGATACACTACATGAACATCATGTCCTTGTTTTATTAATTTAGAAAAAGTTCCTCCCATGGAAATCACGTCATCATCTGGATGCGGACTAAAAAGAATCACTCTTTTCTTATCAGGATTAGCCCTTTCCGGTCTATGGGAATCATCAGTATTAGGTTTACCTCCTGGCCATCCGGTTATGGTGTGCTGCAACACATTGAACATGTTTATATTCAAGTCGTAAGCTGAACCTTCTAATGCTAAAAGATCAGACATTCCATTATTATTGTAATCTCTGTCGGTCAATTTCAAAATAGATTGATTGGTACTTTGACACAGCCAAACAATTGCTTTGCTTTTTAACTCTTGAGTCCAAATACATTCGCCCACTAACCACGGTGTTTTGAAACGGGTTAATTCTGAAGCTGCCAATTGATCTAAAACGAACGTAGCATTAGCATGATTTTGCAAAAATGTCGCAGGAACTTCAGAGCTAATATCGCCTTGAATTGTTCTTTTTATTATATCTGCTTTGTTTTGGCCCCAGGCCATTAATACAATTCTTTTAGATCTTAGAATCGTAGAAACTCCCATGGTAATTGCTCTTTTAGGAACATTGTCAATCCCATTAAAATCAGATGAGGCATCGACTCTTGTAATGTGATCCAAAGTAATTATGCGAGTGCCCGAGTTGATATGGGATCCTGGTTCATTGAACCCAACGTGACCCGTACGACCAATTCCTAATAATTGAAAATCAAGTCCGCCAGCATTTTTAATATTCATTTCATAATCAATACAGTATTGATTCAGTTCTTCAATAGCTATCGTTCCATCTGGGATATGTATGTTTTCAGGCTTAATATCGATATGATTAAAAAGATGCTGGTGCATGAAATAATGATAGCTTTGGTTATTTTCTTTTGTCATCGGATAATATTCATCCAGATTAAAAGTGACTACATTGCTAAAACTAAGTCCTTCTTCTCTATACATTCTAACTAGTTCTTCATACACTTTAATAGGTGAAGAGCCAGTAGCCAAACCAAGAACACAAGATTTATTTTGCTTTTCTTTTGATTTAATCAATTCAGCAATTTCCTGCGCTACAATTACAGAGGCTTCTGTTGAGTTTTTGAAAATTTCATTATGAATTTTTTCAAATCTAGTTTCTTCGAATTTACCGGCACTTTTATAATTGATATCTTTTTTTCTTCTTAAATCACTTTTCATATCGTGTTTTTCATACTGAATTATAAAGATAGTTTTTTTAAAAGAGTAAGGAAAATAAAAAATACCATAAATCAGATTGCTTCGAGTATCCAAAAAAATGGAGATTATGAAAATCTTAAACTATTTCTATAGATAAAGTACATTTAATCCCAATTTCAAAGTTACCGTCGTTTTAGAATTAGCAAAAAGGTTAAAAAAAAAGCATCATTTTTTAATAAAACGTGGTGATTCAATAATTATAACAATATTTAGTCTAAATTATTTTTTTTTAATTTACTTAACAAATATATTTACGGTCTTACAGCTATAAAAGTATTTAGTTTTAATCATTAACCAATGTATACTTATGAATTCAGAACAAACAAAGTCTAACAATTCCGCGCTTTACACGCTCATAACCGTATTTTTCTTTTGGGGTTTTATTGGAGCATCAAACGGAATTTTTATTCCATTTTGCAAAGCTAAATTTGGCTTAGACCAATTTCAAAGTCAACTTATCGATTTTGCTTTTTATGGGGCTTATTATATCGGAGCTTTATTGCTTTTTATTTTTAGCAGTATCGCCAAAAAAGATATTTTAAACGGTTGGGGATTCAAAAAAGGAATTATTTACGGATTATTGATAAGTACGTTTGGAGCTCTGCTTATGATTTTAGCGGTAACACAAGGAAGTTATTTGTTTATTCTTGGTGCATTATTCATTGTAGCTCTTGGTTTCTCACTGCAACAAACATCGGCACAGCCGTTTGCTGCTTCACTGGGCGAACCACATTCAGCATCAAGCAGACTAAATCTTGCTGGTGGAATCAACTCATTGGGCACCACAATAGGACCGATAGTGGTTTCTATCGCCTTGTTTGGTGTTATTGCAGGAGTTAATATCGAAGAATTTGCTCAAAAACCAGATTCATTAGATTCTATGAGAATCCTTTATGTATTTGTTGGTGCACTCTTTTTATTGGCAGCAGCCTTATTCCATTTTTCTAAAAAGTTACCGGCCGGAAAAAGTGATTCTACTTTTGAAACGGCGAATAAAGCAATGAAAACACTAATTGCGATCACTGTAATTTTGGTTGCTATTTTTGCCTATATCTTTTCTCGTTATGAAGATGCTGAATTTATTACTCGTTTTATCGAGAACAAAGAAAAAGATTACTTAGGATTAGCCTTAACGGTTTCTACACTTTTGGTAGTTGTTATTGGATTATTTTTCGCCAATACAACGGCTCAAAAAAATCCTGAAGGATGGGGAGCCATGAAATACCCACAATTAGTTTTGGGAATGTTAGCCCTTTTCGCTTACGTAGGTGTCGAGGTAACTATAGGAAGTAACCTTGGTGAATTATTGGTGACTGCTGATTTTGGTTCAATAGCTGGACCTGCTTTAGCGCCCTATATGTCTATGTATTGGGGAAGCTTAATGATTGGGCGTTGGGCAGGAGCCATTACAGTTTTCAACCCGTCATCTCAACTAAAGAAAATTTTACTTATCGTAGTTCCTTACATAGCTTTTGGAGTCGTATTAGCCGCTAACGCTATTTCCGGACAAGATGTAACACCTTTATATGCTTATGCATTTGTAATTTTGTTCCAAATCGCTGGTTTCTTTTTAGGAAAAGATCAACCGTCTAGAACCTTAATGATTTTTGGTTTAATGGGAATGACAGCCATGCTTATTGGTTTATTCACTACGGGTACAATCGCTATTTTTGCTTTCATGAGCGGTGGATTATTCTTAAGCATCATGTGGCCTTCTATTTTCTCATTAGCAATTGCAGGTTTAGGAAAATATACCTCCCAAGGTTCAGCCTTCTTGGTGATGATGATTTTGGGTGGTGGTATTATCCCGCCATTACAAGGAAAACTAGCAGATATTATAGGAATTCATGCTTCTTACTTCATTCCTGTTTTATGTTTCGCATTCATCGCATTCTACGGATGGAAAGTAATTGGAATTTTGGAAAAACAAGGAATCGGAAAAGAAGTAGAAGTTGGTGGCGGACACTAATCAAAAATATAATACCAAACCATATTGAAACCAAACCAATAAAAAAAATCCCATTTCAAATTTGAAATGGGATTTTTTTATTCAATTCGCTGAGACTCAAAATGGCTCACCGAGCATTTTTTATTTATTTCCTTTCTCAAAATCAGCCACAAATTGCGCCAATCCGATATCAGTCAATGGGTGTTTTAATAAGCCGTAAATGGCAGAAAGTGGTCCGGTGATCACATCAGCACCAATTTTCGCACAGTTTACAATGTGCATCGTGTGACGCACTGAAGCAGCCAGAATTTGAGTTTCGTAACCGTAGTTATCATAAATTAATCTTATTTCTTCAATCAAAGCCAAACCGTCTGTAGATACATCGTCTAAACGACCAATAAACGGAGAAACATAAGTAGCTCCCGCTTTAGCAGCCAATAAAGCCTGACCAGCCGAGAATACTAAAGTTACATTTGTTTTTATACCTTTATCCGAAAAGTATTTAGCAGCCATCACTCCCTCTTTAGTCATCGGCAATTTTACCACGATTTGCTCGTGTAAATCCGCCAACTCTTCACCTTCTTTTACCATTCCGTCGTAATCCAAAGCATTTACTTCGGCACTAACATCACCATCAACAAGATTACAAATGTCAACATAATGTTTCAAAATGTTGTTTTTTCCTGTGATTCCTTCTTTTGCCATTAATGTTGGATTAGTTGTAACACCATCCAAAACGCCCAACGCCTGTGCTTCCTTAATCTGAGCTAAATTAGCCGTGTCAATAAAAAATTTCATATTATATAATTTAATTGTGTGTTTCTAATTCTTTGGGCGTGACCCAAGGGTCGGGCTTTCCGCTTCAATCTTTTATTTTTTAAAGAAAAAATAAAAGGATTTTCACTGTAATCCCTCACGCTAATAAATTCGGTGCAAAATTACAACTTATAATGGCTCATCAGCATTTTTTCATATACTTTATCTGGTAAAATTCTTTTCAAAACAATTGAAATTTTTTGCATAAAAACGCCCACTTTATAATGAATTTTAGGTTCTGGAGTTTGGATAATCTGATAGACCGCTTCAGCCATTTCATTTGGATTACTGCCGCTGTCCACATGTTCATCCATCGTTTTCAAGGTGTTTCCGTACGGAGTTTCGTAAGCGGAACCCTTTAGCACCGGAGCATGAAAACGTCCCGAAGCAATATTTGTCGCAAAATCTCCCGGAGCTACATTCGTAATATGAACTCCAAAGGATTTCACTTCCATTCGCAACGCTTCAGTGATGAGTTCAAGGGCACCCTTTGAAGCAGAATAAACACTTCGATACGGCAAACCCATATATCCCGCAATAGAAGTCACGTTGATGATTAATCCTGATTGTTGTGTACGCATTTGTGGTAACACTGCTTTCATTACTTCAATTGGGCCAAAAAGATTAGTCTCAAAATTATTCTTAATTTCATGCATCGGAATTTCTTCCAATGGTCCCGTAATCCCAACACCAGCGTTGTTAATGACAACATCAAGCCTTCCGGAGGTCGCAATCACTTTGGCTACAGCTGCATGAATCGAATCCGAATCCCGAACATCTAAAGCAATTAGAGGAAAAACCGAATTTAAAATTCGTTCCGGATTTCTACTAGTTCCGTACACAACAAAACCTTTATGGTGTAAAAATTCGCCAATAGATTTCCCTATTCCTGAAGAACCGCCTGTTATTAAAACTACTTTATTCATGATTATTGATGTTTATTGTACGAAAGATCCAAAAATAAAAAAATCCTCCCGAAGGAAGACTACTTATTTGTGTGAATTTAGAAAAGAATCTGAAATAAATTTAGATTAAAAAAATGGCAAGCGACCTACATCGCACCGCTCAACCACGTACCCTTGCTATGTTCCCATCCTGGGGGAGTCTGCAGGAGCTGGTCGTGTAGGACTTGCCGGTGCAAATATACAATCTTTTTATATTTTTACAAGAGCTTTAATCATTAAAAAATAACGTTATATTGGGGTATCAAAAATTCAAACAATGAAAAATCATAACTTCCTATCTATCATTTTATTAGGAATCACTTTAGCAAGTTGCAACGAGGAAAAAAAAGGCCAAAACACTTTATTTACCTTTGATAATTCTAAATTTTCAGCATTATATACCCCACAAGAAGTCCTTTCTTTAGCGGTTTTGAATCCCAATTCAAAAAAAGTAGATAGCATTATTTACTACGTCAATGATAAAAAAATTGCTTCTAAGAAAGGTCTTGATAAACTATCATTGGAATTAAAAGATCAAAAATTAGGAAACCAAGACCTGAAAGCCCTTGTTTATTATGAAGGACAAACCGCTGAGGCTACTGGAAGAGTAGAATTAGTTTCCGGCATTCAACCAAAACTATTAAAATATACCATTGTAAATACCTATCCGCACGACATTCAAGCCTACACGCAAGGATTAGAGTTTTACCGTGACACGCTGTATGAAGGAACTGGAAACGGTTCTGGAAACAGTTCTGGAATAAAAGGGATTTCGAGTTTAAGAAAAACAAACTATAAAACTGGAGAAGTATATAAAAAAGTAGAACTGGCTGACAATTATTTTGGGGAAGGAATTACGATTCTCAACAACAAAGTATACCAACTGACTTGGCAAAACAATGAAGGATATGTGTATAATGCTGATACTTTCAAAAAAGAAAAAACGTTCCCCTATTTCAAATCAATTGAAGGTTGGGGATTGACAAATGACGGAACTTATTTATACCAATCAGACGGAACCGAAAAAATTTGGATCATTGATCCAATCACATTCAAAGAAGTAGATTACTTGAACGTATATTCCTTTGAAACAAAAATAAAAGCAATCAATGAACTCGAATGGATTGATGGTAAAATTTATGGAAATGTGTACCAGAAAGATGCCATTGCAGTCATCAATCCTAAAAATGGAGCCGTTGAAGCAATTATCAATCTTGCTGATTTGAAGAAAAAAATTACCCAATTACCTGATACAGATGTCCTAAACGGAATTGCCTACAACCCAAAAACCAAAACCATTTTTGTGACCGGAAAAAACTGGGATAAAATGTTTGAAATCAAAGTTTCTGAATAATTTTATATAAAATGACAACGCTACTTATCAATATCAAAGAATTACTCCAGATTAGGGAAACTGCTATTGCTAAAGTTTCCGGTGCTGAAATGGCAATTCTTCCCACCATCAAAAATGCCTTTTTGGTCATTAGTGACAACCTGATTGCTGATTTTGGATCAATGGATAATTTGCCGGAATTACATGCTGACAAAATAATTGATGCCACTGGCAAAATAGTTTTACCTTCATGGTGTGACAGTCACACGCACATTGTGTATGCGGGAAATAGAGAACAGGAATTTGTAGATCGGATTAATGGCTTGTCGTATGAAGAAATCGCCAATTGTGGTGGTGGAATTTTAAATTCAGCTACAAAACTCAACGAAACTCCCGAAGATGAAATTTATAACCAATCCAAGGTGCGTCTGGAGGAAGTCATGCAACTGGGAACCGGAGCTGTAGAAATCAAATCAGGATATGGCTTGACGCTGGATGGAGAATTGAAAATGCTTCGAGTGGTTCAGCGGCTATCAAAAAATTATCCCATTACTATAAAAGCAACTTTTCTGGGTGCTCACGCTTTTCCATTGGAATATGCAACAAACCATCAAGGTTATATCGATTTAATTATCAACGATATGCTTCCTGAAATTGCCAAAAACAAACTGGCAGATTTCATCGATGTGTTTTGTGAAGCGGGTTATTTTACTGTTGAAGAAACCCGAAAAATTATGGAAGCCGGAATTAAATTTGGCTTAAAGCCAAAAATTCACGTCAATCAGTTCAACTCAATTGGCGGAATTCAAGCAGGAATTGAATACAACGCGTTATCAGTAGATCATTTAGAGGTTATGAAACCGGAAGATATCAAAGCGTTGAAAAATACCGACACAATGCCTGTTGCATTGCCTTCTTGCTCATATTTTTTAAGCATTCCCTACACTCCCGCACGAGCAATGATCGCGGCAGGACTTCCTATTGCCCTTGCAACGGATTACAATCCGGGCTCTACTCCTTCAGGAAACATGAATTTTGTTGTAGCAACGGCATGCATCAAAATGAAAATGACTCCCGAAGAAGCCATCAATGCTGCCACAATAAATGGAGCTTACGCCATGGGAATTTCTGAAACTCATGGAAGCATTACTATTGGCAAAAAAGCAAATCTAATTATTACAAAACCCATTACATCCTATTACCAGCTTCCATACGCTTTTGGCAGTACTCTAATTGAAACGGTACTGATTGAAGGTGAAATTATTTCATAAAAAAAGAGGAACAGCACGTTCCTCTTTCCTAATTATTTCAATTTTTGATTATCTCAACACAAAACTTGTTTTTGAAACTAAAACATCTTTATTAAAAATATTGATAAAATACGTTCCTTTAGCAAAATCTTTCCCTTTTAAATCCTCAGAAACTAGAATTGTTTTGTTTTCATATTTCACATTAGTTGCAAAACTGTATGTTAACGTATTCTCACCAAAATTTTCCGTTTTCTTGTCTCCTAAAACATTGTTTTTGCTGTCAATTACTTGTACGTAATACATTTTGTCACCGGACATAGCAATTTGATTTTCAGCAATCGTAAAATTAACTCTTAAAACATCGGCTCTACTTGCTTTGTCTGTTTCAATTTGTTTTCCAGAACTTCTTAATTTAAAAGCTGTTCCTCTAGTATTTAAAACCGTTAATTTAGATCCTTTTTCAACCGCTTTAGATAATTCTTCGTTTTGTCCAACTAATACTTCGTTGTATTTTTTAGATTCTCCCAAGACCACTACAGTACTGTCTCGTTGTGTAGTTAAGGTTGTGTTTTCTTTTTTCAACCCTTCATTTTCAGCCATTAAAACTTTCATATTTCCCTGCAAAGCATTGAATTGAGTTCTGTATTTAGATAATGAAGCTACATCCCCTTTGGACTTACTCAAATCATTCATCAAGTTTACTACTTTATCTCTTTCTTGAATTAACTCATCAGACATGGATGTGTTTTCAGCAATTGCGGCATCATACGTTGATTTTAATTCCTGCAAATCTTTCATAACCGATTCTTTTTCGGTCAATGTAGTTTTCAATTCTGTTTTAACGGTATCTGCGTCGGAAGTCATTTTAAAAATGTAAACCAAACTCCCCACTAATAAAATAGCCAACACTGCTATAACCGCCTTAAGACTTGAACTGCTTTTTTGATTTTCCATCTTTTAATTAATTTAATTTCTACAAATTTAACAATATATAACTAATGAATAACGCAAGTTGATACATTTATATTATTTTTGGGAAAAAATATTTTTTTTAATGGAAAAAATTATACGCTTTACAATTCATGATCTTGCAAAAATTACGAACCACAGAAGTGGCGAGATAAAGTTTGGAGAAAAAATGATAACCATCCCAAAAGATGTTGATTCAATTGATTTTCTAACAACCTGTGAGGCTAAATATGTATTATTTGGTATTCCCGAAGACATTGGAATAAGAGCTAATTTTGGCCGACCCGGGGCGGCTTCAGCTTGGGACAGTGCCATAAAAAGTATCGCTAATATTCAGCACAATCGTTTTTGTAAAGGAAGTCAGTTAATTGTTTTAGGGCAATTAGACGTAAGTGAGAAAATGCAGGAAGTAGAACACCTTGATTTTAATGATATTGATGATCGTTTTAAGTTAAGCCAATTAGTTGAAAAAATAGACAAAGATGTCTCTCATATCATTTTTAACATTATAAAATCAGGTAAAACTCCAATAATCATTGGTGGCGGACACAATAATTCATACGGAAATATAAAAGGAACTGCACTCGCCAAAGGCAAACCTATTAATGCAATCAATTTTGATGCGCATTCTGATTTTAGGATTATAGAAGGACGTCACAGTGGCAATGGTTTTTCGTATGCTTATGAAGAAGGTTTTTTGAAAAAATATTTTATTTTTGGACTACATGAAAACTACACTTCAAAAAGTGTGTTGGATATCATTAAGAAAATAGAGGATCGAGTTCGTTTTAACACCTATGATAGTGTAAGTATTAGAAGAGAAAAAAACTTTGATCAGGAAATGGCGCTCGCTTCGGAATTTATAAATGATGATTTTTTTGGAATAGAGATCGACTTGGATGCTATTCCTAATATTGCCTGCAGTGCCATGACTATGAGTGGATACTCTGTGGAGCAACTTAGGCAATTTATATACTATTTTGCCAAAAATAAAAATGCTGCCTATTTACACATTTGTGAAGGCGCACCGGATTTAGGCGAAGAAAAAAACAATCATTTAATAGGTAAACTGATAGGCTATCTGGTGACTGATTTTATTAAATCGAACCAGCAGATTGTCTAACTGGTTAAATGATAAATTGCTTAAACGAATACCTATTAACCTAATCGATAAATAACACTACCTTTGCAGCACTATCTATGTACTTAATACATGATATTTAATATTTAAAATATGTTATTCGAAGATTTATCACTTTCAAAAAGTATACAAAAAGCCGTATTTGAACAAGGCTATTTAGAAGCAACTCCAATACAAGAACAAGCCATTCCAATCGTATTATCAGGTAGAGATATGATTGGTTGTGCCCAAACCGGTACCGGAAAAACGGCCGCATTTGCCATTCCTATTATTCATCAATTGCATAGAATAGTAGGGTCCTCTAAAAAAGCAAGTCCAATCCGTGCTTTAGTCATCACCCCAACCCGAGAATTGGCCGTTCAAATTGGACAAAATTTTGACCAATATGGAAAATACACAAACTTAGTGCAACTTACTATTTTTGGTGGCGTTTCTCAAGTGCCACAGGTAGAAATGCTAAAAAAAGGAATTGATATCCTGATTGCTACTCCAGGACGTTTGCTAGACTTAGTCAAACAAGGTTTCATCGATTTAGACCATTTGCATACTTTAGTCCTTGACGAAGCGGACCAGATGCTGGATATGGGATTTGTAAATGATGTCAAAAAAATTGTAAAACTGACCCCTAATAACAGACAAACCTTATTTTTCTCGGCTACAATGCCAATGGCCATAAGAGAATTAGCCGAAATGTTTCTGAAAGATCCTGCAACAGTTACCGTATCTCCTGTTTCTTCTACAGCTGAAAACGTAGAACAACGCGTATATTTTGTTGAAAAAGCAGAAAAAAGAAATTTGCTGTATCATTTAATTAAGAACGAAAAACTGTCTAATGTTTTGGTTTTTTCAAGAACAAAACACGGAGCTGACAACGTTGTAAAAGCATTGCGCAAACACGATATTGCTGCCGAAGCGATTCATGGTGACAAGTCTCAAAATGCCAGACAACGCGTTTTAGAAGGATTCAAGAATAAAGAAGTGAATGTTTTAGTGGCTACTGATATTGCAGCCAGAGGAATTGATATTGATCAATTACCATTTGTCATTAATTTTGATTTACCCAATATTCCCGAAACGTATGTACACCGAATTGGCAGAACCGGTCGTGCCGGAAATGAAGGTGTTGCAATTTCTTTTTGTAGCAAAGATGAGCACCAATATTGGAAAGACATTCAGAAATTAATAAAAGTAGATGTAAAAACCGTAAGTGATCACCCATACGGTTGGCATTCAGGAAGTCCTGAAACCGCTCCCGCGGGAACTCAAAAGAACTCAAACCGCAGTGGTGGAGCTCATAAATCAAGAAAATCAGAGGTTTCCAAACAAAATAAAAAACGCTGGTATTAAATTCGTTATACTGACTTACATCTGTAATAAATCACTTTTTAACTGTCGTTAAAAAGTGATTTATCGTTAACGTGTTATTTTTAAGCGTTTTAATGAAAATATTATTTGAATTAAATGACCTTAATCTTCTTGAATTTCAATACTATCTATTTTTGTCATGTACTAAAGAAATTACTATAGAAAATTTATCCTTTTGAGTAATGGCTTTGTACAAGGCAATTTTCGAAATTTTCAAGGATTTTTCGAAATCAGCATTCTTCAGGTATTGTGACGCATGATCCGTTAATTTTACGATCTCATTGTTTCATGCCGTTTACGTTTGTGCAAGTACGTCATCACTGAAAAAGTTAAATACAAACACTATTAATAACACAATATACACCTGATTCATAAGTGATTAAGTTTAATTAAATATAAATTTATGCGCCAATAAATAATAATTTATTTTAATCAATTAAGTGTCAAAAGTGAACTATTTTGAAGTCTCATGAATTTCAAATATATTAAATCCACTTCATGGTGTACAAAGAACTATTAGTTAAAAATTAATTTCTTTTGGTTTATTTAATTTCCCTACAGATTTGGCGACAATAGTTGCAATAGTTGCATCACTTGTTACATTGACTACAGTTCTGCACATATCCAAAGGTCTGTCAATAGCAAAAATAAGCGCTAGCCCAGCTTCTGGAATTCCAGCTTGACCAAGAACAATAACAAGCATCACCATTCCGGCACTAGGAACCGCTGCTGATCCTATAGAAGCCAGTGTTGCAGTAACAACTATCATCAATTGTGTACTGAGGTCTAAAGCTTCCGGAAGCATTGCTTGAGCTATAAATATCGCAGCTACTGCTTGATACAAGCTAGTTCCATCCATGTTTACTGTTGCTCCCAGAGGCAAAACAAAACTGGAAACCTCTTCATCAACTCCTAAACGCTCGGTAACACATTCCATGGTAACGGGCAGTGCAGCTGCACTTGAACTTGTTGAAAAAGCCAATAATTGGGCGGGCGCAATGGCGTTAAAAAACTGTATTGGATTTACTTTTGCAAAAATCATTAATAAGCTTGGATAAAACACAAACATCATCAAAAACAAGCCAAGCAAAACCGTTAATCCATAGATTCCCAGCGCTCCTAATGTTGAAAAATCTGGAATTTCGACCATCAGTGCGGCCATCAGTGCGAAAACACCAACTGGTGAAAAAAGCATGATAATGTCAATAATTTTCAGAATTACATCATTCAATCCCTTAAAGAAATCAACGACAGGTTTTGATTTTTTTTCTTCAATTAAAATGAGACCGATCCCAATTAAAATAACAAAAAAAATGACTTGCAACATACTTCCATTATCACTTAAAGCTTTAAAAAAATTATCTGGTACAATATCTATCAAAGGTTGCAGTGGCCCACTATTTTTAGCTTTTACCGCCAATTCAATTTTTTGAGAAGCATCAACCGAAAAATTTTCAAGTAAGCTTATTCTGGATTCTTCGTTAATGTAAGTTCCGGGCTTAATTAAATTGGCTAACAACAAACCAATAATGACTGCTATTACTGTGGAACATAAGTAAAAAAAGACTGTCCTTCCTCCTAATTTAGAAAGTTTAGAAATATCTTTTAAATCTGCTAATCCAACAATCAATGAAACCACAATTAAGGGAACAGCAATCATTTTGAGTAAGTTTATAAAAATAGTTCCAAAAGGTTTTATCCAGTCAATTACGATTCCTTTTTGTTCTAAGTTTTTCATTACTAATCCAAAAAGGAGTCCTAGAATCATTCCTAAAAGAATTTTCCAATGTAAAGCAAGTTTTTTCATAATTTTAAATTCATTTGAATCAGACAAACTGATATTTTACAAAAAAAAACTCCTCATTATTTGAGGAGTTTTTTATTATTTAGTCTAATGAAACCGTTTCGGAATCCTCGTCTTTTTCCCAGCTTCCAACTACCGATGTTGCTAAAGCATTTCCTAACACATTGGTTGCGCTACGAAACATATCACAAAAATGGTCAATAGGTAAAATTAAAGCAATTCCTTCGATTGGAATGTCAAACATACCACAAGTTGCAGCAACAACCACTAAACTCGCTCTTGGTACTCCTGCAATTCCTTTACTGGTAAGCATCAAAACTAAAAGCATGGTCATTTGCGTACCCAAATCCAAATCAATTCCGTAGGCTTGCGCAATAAAAATACTGGCAAAAGTCATGTACATCATACTTCCATCCAAGTTAAAAGAATACCCGAGCGGCAACATGAAAGAAACAATTCTGTCCTTGACTCCAAAACGTTCTAATTCTTCGGTCAATTTTGGAAAAACAGCTTCACTGCTGGTTGTTCCAAAAGCAATAATCAATGGACTTACAATTCTTTTTAGCAAAACGGTCATTCTGCTTTTTAGAAATACATACCCCACAACAATCAACACGACCCAAAGTGAGGAAATTCCAATTAAGAAAGAACCAAAGAACTTGAAATAGGTAATTGCCAATTCCTGAAAATCTCTAACCGCAAATACTCCTGCTATAGCACCAAATACTCCTATTGGGGCAAACTTCATAACGTAGTTTACCATTTTCAGAACAATATGAGATATTTTATCCAAAGCATTTGTCACTGGCTTCACATAATCACCTAATGCAGCCGCTGCCAGACCAAAGAAAATCGAAAATATTACAATTTGTAAAATTTCATTAGTAGCCATTGCTTCAAAAATACTTTTAGGTACTATATGCTCAATAAAGTTTTCAAAAGATATGTTTTGTGTTTTCGCTGTGACTTCTGAAACTGATCCCATATCAACATTTGATAAATTAAGGCCAACTCCCGGTTCTAGTATGTTTACAAAAAACATCCCCAATAACAAAGAGATAAATGAAGCTGTAAAAAACCATCCCATCGCTTTTCCTCCAATTCTCCCCACCGCTTTGATATCCCCAAGTTTCGCAATTCCTACCACCAACGTCGTAAATACCAATGGCGAAATAATCATTTGAACCAGTCGAATAAAAATAGTAGCCAGAATTTTAATTTTGTTACTAAAATTTTGAGCTGCTTCCGGTGAAATAGAATTATGAATGATAATGCCTAAAATAGCACCCAAAACCATAGCTATTAATATTTGCCCTGTTAATCCTGAAAAAAAGGACGGCTTTTTAGTTGTATTCATATTCATTAAATTGGTTATAAGATTGTAGGATCAACCTTGATTATAAAAAAAATTTTACTCGCAGTCAGGTAAAAAATGGTATTGTAAAAAACATAAAAAGTATCAACAATTACTACTGATATGTTTTATTTATCAAATAAAAATCAGCTAATACAATGGCTGCCATTGCCTCAACAATAGGCACAGCACGCGGTACTACACAAGGATCATGACGCCCTTTTCCAGTCATTTCTGTAATATTGCCTTTATTGTCCAGTGATTCTTGTTTTTGCATAATGGTGGCCACAGGTTTGAAAGCCACGCGAAAATAAATATCCATTCCGTTACTGATTCCTCCTTGAATTCCACCTGAAAGATTGGTTTTTGTCGTTCCGTCAGCATTGTATAAATCATTATGCGCACTTCCTTTCATCTTAGCGCCTTCAAAACCACTTCCAAATTCAAATCCTTTTACGGCATTAATAGAAAGCATTGCTTTGCCAAGTTCTGCGTGAAGCTTATCAAAAACGGGCTCTCCTAAACCAATAGGTACATTTTGAATCACACAGGTTACGGTTCCGCCCACAGTATCCCCTTGTTTTCGGATATCACGAATATATTCTTCCATGATTACCGCTGCCTGTTCATCTGGGCAACGAACCGGATTATTTTCGGTTTTCGAAAAATCTAAATCTTGGTAGGGTTTGTCTAAAAAAATAGGTCCTACAGAAGAAACGTATGCATTAATTTTTATGTCTGGCAACATTTGTTTTGCTACAGCTCCCGCCACAACTCTACTGGCAGTTTCCCGCGCAGAACTGCGTCCACCGCCACGATAATCCCTAACCCCATATTTTTTTTCATACACATAATCCGCATGACTGGGTCTGTAATTGTCTTTTATATGAGAATAATCATCTGATTTTTGATTGGTATTAGGAATAATAAAACCTATGGGTGTACCGGTGGTTTTACCTTCAAAGATTCCGGAAAGAAATTGAACGTCATCCGGTTCTTTGCGTTGAGTAACTATTGCTGATTGGCCTGGCTTTCTGCGGGACATTTCAAATTGAATTGCTTCTAAATCTATTGTTATTCCGGGAGGACAACCGTCTATTATCCCTCCTAAAGCGTCACCGTGAGATTCTCCAAAAGTTGTTATTCTAAATAGTGTTCCGTAGCTATTTCCTGCCATACTGATTAGTTTTGAACAAAAGTAGTATTTTAGTTTAAAGTTCAAAATTTTAACCACTAAACTTTTGAATAGCAATATCTATTTATTGACTTTAAATTAATATTGAAAACTATTTATTAACCTTTAATCGCATTTCAATTCAGTAGAATTCCATTAATTTGATAAAATTCAAATTCAAACACCTTGAAAAAAAGAAAAGTCGAGTTAGTGGTGATTTCTGATGTACATCTGGGGACTTATGGAAGTCATGCTAAAGAACTTTATAATTATTTATCTGCAATTAAACCTAAAATTTTAGTCTTAAATGGAGATATTATTGATGTATGGCAATTTAGAAAATCCTATTTTCCCAAAGCGCATTTAAAGGTTATCCAAAAAATCATCAGTTTTGCTTCAAAGGGAACAAAAGTCTATTATATTACTGGAAATCATGATGAAATGCTCCGAAAGTTTAGCGATATGAGTATGGGTAATTTTGCATTGGTGGACAAGTTAGTCTTGGATCTTGATGACAAAAAAGCCTGGATATTTCACGGTGATGTCTTTGATGCTTCCGTACAACACTCAAAATGGATTGCAAAATTAGGCGGTTTAGGATATGATTATCTGATACTTTTGAATCGATTTGTAAATTGGTGCTTATCAAAAATAGGGAAAGAGCCCTACTCTTTTTCTAAACAAATAAAGGCTGGTGTAAAAAAGGCAGTAAAGCACATTTCGGATTTTGAAAAAACAGCCACGGAACTCGCCATCGAAAACAACTACGATTATGTAATTTGCGGTCATATTCACGAGCCAAAAATAATCAAAAAAGAGAATAAAAACGGGGCTACTTTGTATTTGAATTCCGGGGATTGGGTGGAGAATTTAACCGCATTGGAATACAATAAAAAACGTTGGAAATTATTTCACTACTCAGAAACTAATTATGCTGAAGATGAAAATCTTTTTGAGATGGAGGATTTAATCAGTACTCAGTATGTTACACCTGCTATTTTCTTTAAAAAAACTATTTTAGATTAATGGTGGTTTTATATCAAAAGTGTGAATTATGAAACATTTACAATTAATTTTGTAAATTTAATCACAAAGTTAGTAATATCTTTGTATTTATAAAAATTTACTTATGAAAAAAATTATTTTATCGGTTATAATGCTAATTGGATTAGCATTCACCTCACAAGCACAAGAGATTTCAAAAAATGCACTAGGCCTTCGTTTTGGTGACAGTGGTGGTTTTGGTACTGAGATCACCTATCAAAGAGGTTTAGGCGATAACAATCGTTTAGAATTAGACTTAGGTTGGAGAAACAGAAATAATTATAACAATGATAATTATGATGACAATGCCATCAAATTAACTGGTTTGTATCAGTGGGTATGGAACATTGATGGTGGATTCAACTGGTATGCAGGTATTGGTGGTGGTGTAGGAAACTACAATAGAGATTATTATGATAATAGAAATTATAATAATGGAACTTTCGCATTTGTTGCCGGAGATATAGGTATCGAATATAATTTTGATATTCCATTGTTAATCTCTTTAGATTTCAGACCAGAGTTTGGTGGTAGCGATTATTACAGAAACAATTACGGTTCTGATGTAGCTTTAGCTCTTAAATACCAATTCTAATATTTCAAAAGAATAAAAAAAATGCCACTAGAAATAGTGGCATTTTTTATTTTATAAGAATCTCTTTCTTGGAATTTATTTTCACAACACAAAAAGGAGTCGTAAAAGCTTGTGTCACCATACTACCCGGCTCAGGATTTGTTTCTTGAACTGTTATAATTATATTTTTATCCGTTTCAATTACATTATCAATTCCTATGGCATATCCGCCAGTGGTTTTCTCTCCCATATTCAAAACAACAAAATTAGCATTCAGAATATCATTAGCATTAATCTTATTTTTTAAGTTTGCATCATTCTGCAGCATTCTAATTTCGCTTGGCTCAGAAAGAATCTCAAAAAAACGGATACTAGCTCCACCATTAGTTTGCTGAGTCAAAACTTCATATAGCGCTGTAGTGGCATCTGTACTTTTTAAAGAAACGCTACCGCAGGAAACGACAGTTATAGCAAGGAACGACAGCATTACTTTTTTCATTTTTATGTTTTTACATTTAATAATTTCAAAAATAATTCCTGTGTGTCTATAAGTATTTATTAATGGCTTTTTGATATAACTCTTCGTAAAGGGGCAAAATATTTTTTATGTCAAATTGTTTGGCAACAGCTAATGCGTTTTCTTTAAATTTAGCAAGCGTCAAATCATCTTTTAGAATTTTCAATGCGTTTTGAGCCATTTCCTCTGTATTTCCTACATCACTTAAATAGCCGGAAATGCCTTCAAAATTAACTTCGGGTAAACCGCCTGAATTACTAGAGATAACAGGAACTTTACACGCCATAGCTTCAAGGGCTGCCAAACCAAAACTTTCTGTTTCAGATGGGAGTAAAAACAAGTCAGTTAAGCACAAAATCTTATCAATTTCGTTGCTGTTACCAAAAAAGATTACCTTGTCTAGTATACCCAATTCCTGACATAAATATTCTGCTTTTTCTTTTTCAGGGCCATCACCAACCATCATCAATTTAGCCGGAATCTCTTTTTGAATATTATAGAAAATTTTAATGACATCCGGAATTCGTTTTACTTTTCTAAAATTACTGATGTGCGTTATAATTCGTTCATTTTCCTTGGCCATGACTGAACGTTGACAAGGAATGTTCAGGTTATTTGTATTTTTATTCAATTCAATAAAATTAGGAATAACCTCAATTTCATTTTTTATATTGAATAATTTAAGCGTGTCGTCTTTTAAACTTTGGGATACTGAGGTAACAAAATCTGATTTATTGATACTAAAAGTGACTGCTGGCTTATAAAACGGGTGATTCCCTACCAAGGTGATGTCTGTTCCGTGTAATGTTGTCACCATTGGAATATCAATGCCTTCGTCTTTCAGCATTTGTTTTGCCATATAGCCCGCATAGGCATGAGGAATAGCATAATGTACATGAAGCAATTCTATTTTATATAATTTTACCATATCGACTAATTTGCTCGATAAGGCCAATTCATACGGTTGGTAATGAAACAATGGATATTCAGGCACATTTACTTCGTGGTAATGCACATTTGGACTTAAAAGTGCCAAACGTACGGGCTGACTGTAAGTTATGAAATGTATTTCATGCCCGCGACGAGCCAATTCCAGTCCTAATTCTGTAGCGACAACACCACTACCTCCAAAGGTAGGATAACAAACTATTGCAATTTTCATGTATTTAATTTAATGAAACGAAATTAAGAAAAATAGGAATGTGTTTTATGGAATTTTAAGTTAAATGCAATACAAATTTAAAATTTCATTCGCTGAATTCGAACGGCATTTAAAATCGCCAATAAGGCCACCCCCACATCTGCAAAAACCGCCTCCCACATAGAGGCAAGTCCAGCAGCTCCCAGAATGAGAACTATTAGTTTTACGGAAAAAGCCAATCCAATATTTTGCCAAACGATTTGTTTTGTTTTTTTTCCAATGGTGATAGCGGTAAAAATCTTAGTGGGCTGGTCATTTTGAATGACAATATCAGCCGTTTCAATAGTAGCATCGCTTCCTAAACCACCCATAGCAATTCCCGCATCTGCCAGAGCAATGACTGGAGCATCATTTACTCCGTCTCCAACAAATGCAACTTTTAATTTTTGGTTTAAAAGTGCGGTTACTTTATTGACTTTATCTGCTGGCAACAAATTTCCGTAAGCTTCATCAATATTTAATTCTTTGGCTACAGCCAAAACTACCGCTTGATTGTCCCCAGAAAGTAATATTGTTTTGATATTTATTTTATGTAAACTTTCAATAGCTGCTTTTGCATCTTCTTTTATTTCATCGGCAACAAGAAAATAACCTGTATATTTTTGATTGATGGCAACTACAACAATAGTGTACGGAATAGCATCAAGATCTGTGTCATAATCAATATGGAATTTTTTCATCAGTTTAGGACTTCCCACCAAGATTTCATTTCCATCTACAACACCTTGCAAGCCAAGGCCTGGAATCTCAGTGAAATTAGAAACAACAATTTCATTTTTAGGATTTTTGGCAAATTCTACTATTGCGGAACCAACCGGATGCGTCGATTTAGCTTCAATTGCTGCAGTATAGTTAACTAAATCAGACTCCAGAATTCCTATCGACACTACTTTCTGAACTTTAAAAACGCCTTTGGTTAAAGTCCCTGTTTTATCCATCACCACTACCTGAATAGCTGCCATAGTATCCAGAAATGTAGATCCTTTAAACAATATTCCGTTTTTACTTGCGGCGCCAATTCCGCCAAAATACCCTAACGGAATGGAAATCACCAAGGCACACGGACAGGAAACCACCAAGAACAGTAAGGCTCTGTACAGCCATTCCTTAAATATATACGTTTCTGCAAATAAGATTGGCACTACACATATAGCAATAGCGAGATACACTATTATTGGCGTGTATATTTTAGCAAACTTCCTAATAAATAATTCTGTTGGTGCTTTTTTAGCAGTGGCATCCTGCACCATCTGGAGGATTTTAGATAATTTGCTGTCTGTAAATGCAGTAGTCACTTCTACTTGAGCAATAGAAGTGCCATTGATCATTCCGGTAAGAATTGTATCTCCTTTTGACTTAGAATCCGGTTTGCTTTCGCCTGTTAATGCAGCAGTATTGAAAGTGGCATAATCCGAAAGCAACATTCCATCTAATGCTAATTTTTCTCCGGGTTTTAATTCTATGACAGCTCCAATAGCCACTTCCGAAGCTTTAATTGCAATCACATTTTGTCCCATTACAACGTTTGCAACATCAGGTCTTTGATCCAGTAATAATTTTATATTTAATTTTGCTCTTTTAACGGCGAGCATTTGGAATAATTCACCAATGGAGTAAAATAACATGACAGCCACTCCTTCGGCATATTGACCAATTCCAAACGCACCTAATGTAGCTATTCCCATTAGAAAAAATTCAGAAAAAATAGCTCCTTTACCAATACTAGCGTAAGCTTCTTTCAAAACTGGAAGCCCTACCGGAATGTAAGCTGCAACATACCAAACGATTCGAAACCAACCATTAAACCAAGATTGAGGAAAGTAATTATCAAACAATAAAGCAATCAGCAATCCTATAAAACTAATTATAGATGGTAAAAACATTCTGAGGGTGCTTTCATTTCCGTTAGAATGATCGTGATCTTCCTCATCGTGATTTTCTGACTCACTGTGAGAGGAACAACATCCTGCATCTTGCTCTGCTTTATTTACTTTTTTTTCTTCTACTGCGCAACATTTGTTGTCAGGTAAAGTTTTATGTTGGGATGCCATTTTAAATTGTTTTATATTTAATGAAAAACGAAAAATAAATAATAATAAGTAATGTGGTTATCCCAGTAATAAAAAATGTAGTATTCGCACCAAATTGATACCAAAGGACCCCGGCAAAAGAACTGGCCAATAAGGCGCAAATACTTTGAAATCCAGAATAAGTTCCAATAGCAGTCGCAGTATCTTTTTTATCAGAAATATTACTGATCCATGCTTTCGAAATCCCTTCGGTTGCAGCAGCATACACACCGTAAATTAAAAATAATCCACCAATAATATAACTGTTTTTAGTAAATGCCATTCCAAAATAGACAATTGCAAATAGAAAAAGTCCAAAAGTAAACATTTTCTTCAATCCAATTTTATCAGCAAAAATTCCTAATGGAAATGCACAAAGAGCATAAACCAAATTGTAAAAAATATAAATCTCTATTACCACAGTATCATTTAAACCTGCTTGCTTCGCTTTTAAAAGTAAAAAAACATCGGAACTATTGAATAAGGCAAAAGCTAATAGTCCTGTTACTACTCTTCGATATTGTGCAGGACTTGTTTTCCAATAGCTAAGAAACGAGAAAAACGAAATCTGTTTTACCTCCTTTGCCTGTACCTTAAGTTTATCGTTAAGCAAAAAAGAAGCAAATACCGCTAGTAAACCTGGAATAAAAGCAACATAAAAAAGCATTTTATACTGTTGTGGATAAAAATGCAGATAAATCAAAGCCATAACAGGTCCTAGAACGGCACCAAACGTATCCATTGATCTATGAAATCCAAATATCTTTCCTTTCGTTTCAGCAGTTGCTTCATCAGATAAAATCGCATCTCTTGCACCAGTACGAATTCCTTTTCCGAAACGATCAATTGCTCTGGCAAAAAATATCCAAAGAGGGAAGACGAATACCGCCATCATGGGTTTTGAAATAGCACTTAAACCGTAGCCCAGACGCACAAATGGAACACGTTTACCTGAACTATCAGATAACTTACCAAAATATCCTTTACTTAATCCAGCTAAAGCCTCGGCAAAGCCTTCTAAAACACCAATTAATACAATCGAGAACCCAATCGATTTAAGGTATATAGGCATTATTGGGTAAAGCATTTCGCTCGCTGTATCCGTAAATAGACTAACCAGTGATACTATCCAGACTGTTTTTGAAATATAATTTAATCTTTTCATTTTGAATTATTTTACGTTTTCATAGAACAGTAAACAGTATAAACCGTTATTTTTCCATTCTTGATCTTTTCTTGTTAAGCCATTTATTAGCCTTATAGGTTAGGTAGGCCGACCCACTTCCTAAAACGGCTCCTGCCACTACATCGCTTGGATAATGAACGCCTAAGTGCATTCGAGAATATCCCACGGCACTTGCCCATACAAAAGACGGTGCAATAACATACCATTTATGATACGCTAAACTAAGTGACGTTGCCGTTGCGAAAGCTGACGAAGTATGTCCCGAAGGAAATGAATAACCCACGGTCGACGCTGCTTGATCAATATCAGGATAGGTTTTAAATGGTCGCTGTCTTTTTATAGTATGTTTCAAAGCGGTAGTAATAAATGCATTTACTAAGAATGCTTCTCCAACAAAAATTGCCTCTTTCTTGGCGGCATTATCTTTCTTTAATAAACCAACCGAATATATAATAATAGGAGTAACAAGACCGATGGGAACCGCACTATTCGTTATTAATTTAAAAGTAGGATCTAAATTCTTATTTCGATCAACATTGATATCTCGTAGAATATTTATATCATTATTTTGAGCATTTACAAAAGTCATGCAAAAAAGCCATACAATTAAATTGATTTTTGCAATTACAGTATTCTTATTTTTCATCCTATTGTTTTTATCTCAAATATACTATAATACAGGTGAACTTTGTAACGAAACACTTCTAACAAAATCATTTTAAAAAAAATAGTTCAAATGAAATTGACTATAATTTCATTTGAACTATTTTATTATTACGTTAACGTTTGCTTAGTTTATAATCGCTTCATAAATTACCCTTTGGATATCTTCCCGAATATTTTCTTTCGATAATCTATTTTCACTTGCAATTGGGAAAGTTCTATTAGATAAAAACACATAAACAATTTGCGTTTCAGGATCAGCCCAAGCCATTGTACCTGTATAACCAGTGTGACCAAAACTCGTCATTGAAGCACAACCGCACGTAGGTCTTACAGCACCTAATTGTGGTTTATCAAAGCCCACTCCTCTCCTATTTCCGGCGGCACAAAAATAGCACGTATTGAAATCATCAAATGTTTTTTCAGAAAAATATTGCCGGTTTCCATAATTTCCTTTTTGTAAATAAAGTTCCATTATTTTAGCCACATCCATAGCATTCGAAAAAACACCTGCGTGACCAGAAACACCGCCTTCTAAAGCAGCGGACAAATCATTGACATACCCTTGTAAAAGTTGACGACGGAAATAGGTATCTGTTTCCGTTGGCGGAATTCTGTTTTTATCAAATTTAGTCAATGGATTAAAACTTGAATTGTTCATCCCGAGTGAACGATAGAAATTTTCTTGAATTAAAACATCTAATGGTTTACCCGTTGTCTTTTCTAAATAATCCTTCAGAATCATAAAAGTAAGATCACTGTATTTGTATTCTTTTTTTAATGACAGTTTACTCTCAACAATCATTTTCATAATTGTGTCACTAAAATCATTTCGTATAAAAAGACTGTCTCCTAGTTTTTTCGAAAACTGCTCTTCAGCAATTTTTCTAAAATAAACATCAGAAGGAGATTGCGATTTATTCATTGTAGCCTTGTAAAATGGTATTCCTGCTGCTAAACCTGCATAATGCGACAATAAATCCTTGAAATTAATATTTGCCTTATTGGAATCTTTAAAAATAGGAGACATTGATCCTAATGTTGTTTCCAAATTTATTTTTTGCTGATCGTATTGCTGCATCACATTAGGCAATGTAGCTATAATTTTCGTTAATGAGGCAACATCATAAATATCGGAGTCTTGCACTTTAATCGTTCTATCATACGTATGATGACCGAATGATTTTTGATAAATAACTTTTCCTTTTCTGGCTACCAATACCTGAATTCCAGGAGTCATTTTAGCGTCAATTGCTTTAGTAGCAATACTGTCAATTTTTGATAAAATCGTTGAATTCATCCCAACATTTTCTGGAGTTGTGAATCCCAGCCGATTCAATTTTTCTGTTGGCAAACCATCATTTACATTAAAACTAGTATTAATAGAAACCGGTAGTTTCCCTTTGGCTTCAATAGCCCCAAAAATTAGTTCTGCCGAAACGACCTGTGCAACTGCACTATTTTGATAAGAAACAACTAAACCTTCAATATCTTCAAAATTTATAATTGGTAATAAAGCGTATGGTTTTGCAAAAACATCCAGAATTACAGTATTATTTTGGGCTAGAAATTTAATTTTTGCCAACTCATCCAATCTTAGATCATGATTACTAAAAGCAACATCTGATTTGTGATAACCAATGATTACGGTTGTAAAAGGGTGTAATTTCACCTGAAGACTATCCAAATTCACATCTGAAATCACAGTTACTTCAGTGTATTTTTTTAAAGTTGAAACAAAAACATCATTGTTGTCATCTCCCATTTTTACATAAGCGATTTTTTGTTTGTCCAAATTTTTAATCGGCAAAACAGCAGCCGTGTTTTTTAGAACGGTAATTGCATTTTCATACAACTCATAGTGTAAAGCTTTATTTTCAACTGAATTCAAATCGGTGTATAAATTTTCAGTGGCAATTGGTTTAAAATTATTCAAATTCGCTTTGTACTTGAATTTCAGAATTTTTTTTACGGAAAAAGCCAATCGTTCCTCCGTAAATAAATTTATAGAATACGCAAATTTAAATTTCTCAATAGCAGCAGGAACATTTTCAGGAAACAGCAGCACGTCATTACCGGCTATAAAAGCTTCAAAATTGATTTCACTGGGTAATTTAAATTCGCTTACACTTTTCATATTCAAAGCATCTGTAAAAATAAGTCCTTTGAAACCCAATTCTTTCTGAAGAATATCAGTAACCACATTATAGGAAATTGAGGAAGGAAAATTAGGTCTTGGTTCTATGCTGGGAACGTTTAAATGGGCTACCATAACGGACGAAAGTCCTTCATGAAACATTTTTTTGTAAGGATAAAACGCTAGGTCTTGTAATTGTTCTTTTGAGGAATTTATGGTCGGTAATTTTTTATGAGAATCCGTATCCGTATCGCCATGTCCCGGAAAATGCTTTCCTGTTGAAAATATGCCTTGACTTTGCACCCCTTTCATCAAAGCAATAGCATGTGCTGTAACCTTGAATTTATCTTCACCAAAAGAACGAAAACCTATGATAGGATTTTTAGGATTGGAGTTGATGTCAAGAATTGGAGCAAAGTTAAATTGCAATCCCAATCGCTTGCTTTGTTGTCCTATTTGAACACCTACTTTCTCCAATAATTTCATGTCTTGGATGGCTCCAAGAGTCATATTCCAGGGATAACTGTAGGTAGAGTCCAATCGCATACCCAAACCCCATTCCGCATCACTACCAATAAACAATGGAGTTTTTGACTTGGATTGAAAACGGTTGGTTAATTTTGCCTGACGAACAGGTCCACCTTGAAAGAAAATTAATCCTCCAATTTTATGATCTGTTATGAGTGTATCAATAGCTTTAATATGCGTCGAATCTTTATTGGAATAAGCGGCAACCATAAACAATTGTCCAAATTTTTCCTCTAAAGTCATTGCACTGTAAACACTATCAACCCATTTGTTGCCTTGAGGAGACAACTCAAAAAGTGTGGGCATATTACTTAAAGCAATACTGTCTAAATTTTCAATTTTGGACGGAATGTTGGTTACAATTACTTTATTCTTATTTGTTTTTGTACCAACACAACCAACAGCAATAAAAAGAAATAAGACATAAAAAAAACTATTTCTGATGCTTATCTTTTTCATCTGACTATTTTGTTTAAAAAAAACGACTGTGCCAGCTATCAATGGCAGGAACTTCCCAGGATTCATTGTATTCTTCTATATTATTAACTAAATTATTGAAAACGATGGTATTTTCAGTAACCGCTTTATCTTTTACCATTTTCTTGAAATCAATCAACGGCTTGTGTGCTATATGTTCTCCAAGTTTGAAGGTAACGTTCATTTTATCCAATAAATCTACGGTATATTTTTGTTCTAAATTTTGAATAAATTCTACAGAGGAATCTATAGAGCATCCTGTTGCAGCTTGTACATCCTGATTTACGGCAATAATGATAAACCGGTTGTATTTTAATTGGTACGAGGATTCTAGACTAGTACCATGCGCAGCCCAACCTTCCAGAAAAGATTGCAAGGCGCTTTCTATTTCAGAAAATTCGGCATCCGAAAATTTTCTGTTTGATTGATAAATCCAGATTTTAGATTCTTCGGGTAAATTTTCAAATGGAACGTACATACGATTTTAGATTTGTGATTTTAGATTGTAGATTTATGAAGTTAGGTGTAATAAATTATAGAGCATTGCTGATTACTTAGACACTGTACACTAAAGATCCTGCGCATTAGCAATTAGTTCCGCAATATCCATCACTTTTACTTCGCCTTCTTTTTCTTTATTTTTAATACCGTCCGTCATCATGGTATTACAAAAAGGACAGCCTGCGGCAATAATTTCTGGTTTTGTTTCTAATGCCTCCTCGGTTCTTTCTATATTGACTTCCTTATTTCCAGGTTCAGCATCTTTAAACATTTGGGCTCCACCTGCACCGCAACATAAACCGTTAGCTTTAGAACGCTTCATTTCAACTAATTCAGCATCCAATTTAAGAATCAATTCTCTTGGTGCTTCATACACATTATTAGCTCTTCCTAAATAACAAGGATCGTGAAAAGTAATTCGTTTACCCTTGAATTGTCCACCTTCAATGGTCAGCCTTCCGTCATCTAACAAGGATTTCAAAAACTCCGTGTGGTGAACCACTTCATATTTTCCGCCTAATTCCGGATATTCATTTTTTAGTGTATTGAAACAATGTGGACAAGCGGTAACAATTTTTTTTGCTTCGTATGCATTCAAAACCTCAATATTCATCATGGCCTGCATTTGAAACAAAAACTCATTACCAGCTCTTTTGGCAGGATCACCTGTACAGCTTTCTTCAGTACCTAAAACGGCAAAAGGAACATTAGCCCGATTTAAAATCCGAACAAAAGCCTTCGTTATTTTCTTCGCTCTATCGTCAAAACTTCCTGCACAACCCACCCAAAATAAAACTTCTGGTTGTTTCCCTTGAGCTAACATTTCGGCCATGGTAGGCACTATTAAATTCTCTGACATACTATCTTGTTGATTCGGTTATTTGCTTATTTGGTTAATGACAAAATCTTCATTTGTAAATCGGTTATTCGTAATACAAATAGCCTATTAAACAGTGACGCGATTTAACGCCTATTCGTTTTTCCAATTCAATCGGTCTTGCTGATTGTATTGCCATGGCGCACCGTTATTCTCTATATTAGTCATCATGGCGTTTATTGGCATTGGTGCCGCACTTTGTTCCATTACTAAATAGCGACGCATATCCATAATAATTGAAAGCGGGCTAATGTTTACAGGACATTCTTCCACGCACGCATTACAAGAAGTGCATGCCCAAAGCTCTTCTGGTGTGATGTAATCGTTTAATAATGTTTTGTTGTCCGGAATAAAAACACCTTTATTGGCATCAATATTTCTTCCTACTTCTTCCATTCGATCTCTGGTATCCATCATAATTTTACGTGGAGACAATTTTTTTCCTGTAATATTGGCTGGACAAGCTGACGTACAACGACCACATTCTGTACAGGTATACGCATTCAATAATTGAACCCAGTTTAAGTCCTGAATATCACTGGCACCAAATTTACTTGGAACCGCATTCTCATCCACTGGTGCTGCCGCAAAAGGATCAGCATTAGGATCCATCATTAACTTCACTTCTTTAGTAACGGATTCTAAATTATCAAATTGTCCTTGCGGATTTAGATTTGCAAAATACGTATTTGGGAATGCTAACAGAATATGTAAATGTTTTGAAAAATACAAGTAATTCATAAAAATTAAAATACCCACAATATGCAACCACCAGAATATCTCTGAAAGCAACATTACCAATTCATTTGATATTCCGTTAAAGATAGGTTCAATAAATTGACTGATAGGAAACCAACCGGCTTTTATAAAATGAGAAAAACCTCCGGGGACATTTTGTAAATGCAAATCAGAAGCGTTCATCAATAAAAATAATGTCATAAGAACCACCTCAAAATACAAGATATAGTTTGCATCATTTTTTGGCCAGCCTTTTAAATCAGAGCTTACAAATCTTTTCAATTTGATGGCATTTCTTCTGCTCCAAAAAGCAAAAACTGCTACTAAAACTAAAAAAGCTAAAATTTCGAAAGAAGCAATCAGCACATCATACGTAGTTCCTAAAAAAGCAAAAACACGATGTGTCCCAAAAAGTCCGTCGATAATAATTTCTAGCAATTCAATATTTATAATAATAAAACCCACATAAACAATAACATGCAATGCTCCAGCGATAGGTTTTTTGACCATTTTTGATTGACCAAGAGCTATCATGGCCATATTAATCCAGCGCGCTTTTGGATTATCAAAGCGATTTACATCCGTTCCAAGATTGATATTTCGTCTGATTTTTTTAACACTGTTGAAAAAATAACCAAAACCAATTACCAATATAACGGCAAATAAAATGTTGTCTAAGTAGCTCATAATTGCTATTTTATTTCATTAGATATAGAATCATTTACAGGACCTACATACGGTTTATTTTTCTTTCCAAATAAAGAAATATTGACATATCGAGTGGGATAAAGTCTAATATCTTGTAATAATAATTCTAATTCTTTTGTGGCGTTTTTTATGTTTTGGTAGAAAGCCTCGTCGTTTAGCAATTTACCCATAGAACCTTTCCCAGATTCTAAACCACTCATAATACCATCAACTCTTCCTAGAGTTGCATTGAGATTTTTTACCGTTTTTCCAAGATCGGCTTTATTCAAGGAATCTGATATTTTAGAAAAATTACCCGATATTTTAGAAAAATTGCTAACGACTCCGTTGATTTGTGCTTTATTCGTTTCTAATAAAGTATTGACATTTAAGGACACTTTATGAAATTGTTCAATGGTTTTGCTCAATTCAGCTAGAGTGAGTTTTAAATCCTGCTGCCCTTTTTGATCCAGAACGTTATTAAAACCGGAAATTAATTTATCCGTGCTTAACAATAGTTTTTCTAGTTTTTCCTGAAGAGGTGCTAATTGATCCCCTACTTTATCAGTAAGTCCTAATTTCACTCCGCCTTGCAATTTCTGACCATCAAGTGCCAAGCTTTTATCTTTAAAATTAGGGATAATTGCAATTTGTTTTCCTCCAATAAATCCTGGCTCATAAATAGAAGCCCTACTGGATTTAGAAATAGGAAAATCAGTTTTCAATTGCAATTCAACTAATAATAGTCCTGTGTTTTCATTTATGGTAATACTATTTACTTTACCAACCACCAAACCGTTCAGGGTAACAGGTGAGGATGTGGCTAGACCTTCAACACTTTTATATTCTACATAAAATGTTTTATAATTTGTGAAAAGATCTCTTCCTTTCAAAAAACTATAGCCCCAAATAAATAATAAAATAGAAGCAATTACTAAGATAGCAGTTTTAATTTCTCGTGTTATTTTCAAAATTCAAGTATTTTTTACAAATTTAATGTAAAATATTTTAAGTTGTTGTTATTATTTAAGAGCTTATTCTACACTTATTTTTTCTCCAACATTAAATGCAATTAAGTGTCCGGACGTATCTTTTTAGGTTTAACCATATCGATTTTTTTTTGCTAAATAATAATCTGATATTTAGATTTATAGCTAATACTAATGATCCTGTCATCCGCTATCAGTAGAAGCTCTTCAGACACTTTGAAATTAGATGCTTTTAACTTTTTATTTAATAAAACCAGTTATAGTTTAACAAATATGTTGTTTTGGGATAGACTACTTGAACGTCGTACGCATCTTTAGATCTGTTTTTTTAACTTTAATATTGTCGTAAGCGCATTTGCTTTTCAACAAAACTATTGTGCAAATTTACTGGGTTTTTACCGCCGTGACCGCATTAAAATAAAATAAATCGGTCTGAGAAAAAAAGTTCAACAAGACCAATAAAAATACTTTTAGAATTGCGAATTCGCTCGTATTATTTTCGAAATAAAACTTATTTTTTTAATCAATACTACTGTAGCACTTGTTATTTAATCGCTTCTTGAATGCTTATTTTTTCTCCATTTTTAAAAGCGATCAAAAAAGCAGTATCATATCCTTTCTCTTTTGCCTCTGTTAATTGCTTTCTTGCTTCATCGTAATCCGTTGTTTCTCCATACATATATTTGTAGACTCTATTTTCATAGGCAACAGAGATATTTTTTAATCCTTTAAAATTTCTAGGCAGGAGCGCTACTTTTTTGATACTAGCCAAAAGTTGCACTTTGAATGAGGTTTTAGTATTATCGATTGCTTTTTTAGTTTCAATAACTTGAAGGTTTGTTTTTGATTTTAAAGGCGTTGCAGTATCCTTAACTTGTTTTTCAATAATTTTTTGCGAAGGCTTTACTTCAAATGCTTCCGATTCTCCACTTCCAAAATATTCTTTTTTATAATCGATTATAGCTCCTGCAATGGCTTTGGCAATTTCGTTCTGGCCTTCTTCTGAATTTAATCTATTTCCTTCAGTCGGATTAGAAATAAACCCCATTTCTATCAATACTCGTGGCATGTAGGCTTTATGAAGCACCATAAATGGCGCTTGTTTAACTCCTCCTCCACGTATTTTTTTTCCTAAATCTGCAAAAGCATCTTCTACCTTACTGGCCAGTGAAATACTGTTGTCTAAATATTCTTCCTGCATCAAGGTCATCCCAATCATAGTTTCCGGAGAGTTTGGATCAAATCCTTCATATTTTTGTTTGTAATCTTTTTCAAGAGTGATTACAGAATTCTCTTTTTTAGCCGCTTCTAGGTTAGAGGCTATCTTACTTAAACCCATCACGTAGGTTTCTGTACCATCGGCAGCGGTATTTCTGTTGGCATTACAATGAATTGACACAAAAATATTAGCATTGAATCTATTGGCAATATTGGCTCTTTCAATTAAGTCAATAAAAACATCTGTTTTTCGTGTAAAATTCACATCAATTTGTGGAGTAGCTTCTAATAACTTACCAACTTTTAGAACGACAGCCAAAGCTATGTTTTTTTCTATTCGTCCTTCATATACAGCACCAAAATCATGATCGCCATGCCCCGCATCAAGTGTTACTTTAAAAACATTAGATTGACAAAAGGCTGATAGCGATATTATCGTCATCAAAAAAGTTATTGTAATTTTAATTTTATAGGTGTTGTGCATAAAGCTATAAGTTAATTTAATTAGAAGACTAAGGGTATAAATTTATTTATTTGACTATTTTTGACAAAAATTTATATGTAAGTTTGACATCTCAAAAAACAGGCCATAATTTTACAAAAATAGCATTTAAACCTTTGCATACAAACTTATTTAATATCGTTTTATTATCAATCTTCCTATCCTTAGGGTCTGGAAAATTATATTCTCAAGATATATCAAAAAAAAAGACGGCGATTTCCGTTAGTAAACAAATAGATAGTACTACTTTAGGAACTATCAAAAAGGTTCCTACTGTTGCAACTACTACAAAAGAGAAGGATTCAATACAAAAAGACAGTATAAAGCCTACCAAAGCATTCCTTGACGGAAAGGTAAAATACAAAGCCGATCAATATGCTAAAATTGATCAAAAGAAAAAGCTCATTACTTTGTATAATAACGCAGAATTGTATTATCAAGACATTGAATTGAAGTCTGGTATAATTGTAATGAATTATGAAAAAAATGAGGTATATGCCGGTCGCATCAAAGATTCTACAGGAGCTTATACACAGTTTCCAAATTTCAAACAGGGCACTAATGTTATTGAACCTGATTCTATCCGATTTAATTTTAAAACAAAAAAAGCTTTAATTTGGAACTCACGATCAGATCAAGGCGAATTTAAAATAAAAGCAACGCAGACCAAAAAAGAAAATGATTCTGTTTATTTTCTAAAAGGAGCCCGTTTTACTACTTCAAAAGATGTAGACAATCCAGAATATTATTTTCAAACCAGCAAAGTAAAATTCATCCCAGGTAAAAAAGTAGTTACGGGATTGACTAATATGGTTATTGCAAATGTTCCTACTCCAATTGCATTGCCTTTTGCTTTTTTTCCAATGAGCCAAGAAACCAGCATTTCAGGATTAATTTTACCAAGCTATAACGACTCCAACAACCGAGGGTTTTCGTTGCAAAATTTAGGGTATTATTTTGCCTTGAGTGATAATTATGATTTAACCGTATTAGGCGATTATTATACTAATGGCAGTTACGGGTTGCGTTTTGAATCCAGTTATGCCAAAAGATACAATTATAGAGGAAACTTAAACATTCGATTTGAAAACTTAATTACCAGCGAAAGAGGCTACCCTGATTACTTAAAACAAAATATTTATAACATACAATGGTCCCATTCCAAAGACTCTAAATCGAATCCTAATTCTAGTTTTTCGGCCTCTGTGAATCTTGGAAGTAGTAAATATTTTCGACAATCTATCAATCAGATAAATATTGGTTCAAATCTAAATAATACCTTAAGTTCTTCTGTGTCGTATTCAAAAACATTCACTTCAATTCCACAAGTTAGAATGTCATTGACTGCAACTCACTCGCAAAATACACAAACCGCAGAAATCAATATGACACTACCTACACTACAACTGAGTGTGGATCGGATTTATCCTTTTGTGGGGAAAGACGGCGTAAAAAAAGGATTTTTCAAGAACATCAATTTACAATATAATCTGAATGGCCGAAACAGCATTGTTACTACCGATTCTTTATTCTTCAAGCCACAAATGTTCCGGGATGCAAAAATTGGTTTCCAACACAGTATTCCGTTAAGCACCAATTTTAAATTATTTAAATATTTCAGTGCGTCTACATCCGTAAATTATGAAGAAATTTGGTATACCAAAACAATTGAAAGAAGTTTTGATCAAAACCAAAGCACCGTAGTCGATAAAACGGTTAATGGCTTTGATGCCTTTAGAACCTATTCCTTCTCCTCAAGTCTGGGAACCACTATTTATGGAACTTTTAACTTTGGTGAAAACAAAAAGATAAAATCAATTCGGCACGTCATGAGACCATCTGTTTCGTATGGGTATACCCCAAGTTTCGAAAAATATTATGACACCTACGCATCCGATGCAACCGGGACAATGACAAAACAATATTCCAGATTTGAAAGCGGGATTTTTGGAGCCCCAGGATTGAATAATTCGAATTCGTTAGGATTTGATTTGAGCAACACTTTTGAAGCAAAAGTTACTGATAGCGATAGCACCAAGGTTGAACCTAAAAAAATAATGCTGCTGAATAACTTAAACCTATCTACCAGCTATAATTTAGATGCAGATGGTGTCAATTCATTAGCTTTTGCGCCGATACGAGTTAGTGGTGGTACCCAACTTTTTCAAAATAAAATGAATGTCAATTTTGGCGCAACGTTAGATCCCTATGCGATTGATAACTCCGGAAACCGAATTAATGTCTTTAATATTAACAACGGCGGCAGCCTTTTTAGAATGACAAGTTCTAATATGACTTTAAATTACTCTATTTCCAGTAAAGGAAATGATAAAAAAGAAAAAGACACAAATGAACAAAGTCGAAGAAATGGGGGCCGTGGAGATGATCTGTTCGGTACCAATACGGACTTAGGAGACAACAGGAGAAGTCAGTTTGACGAAGAAGAGGAAGATGATGGAGAAGATAAAATTTCTGAGTTTTTTAATTCAAAATTACCATGGGATATGACCTTTGCCTATTCTTTGACCTATGGAAACAATAATAGAGAGAATCAAATCATTGGTAACTCGATAATGATTTCAGCTAATGCTGATATCACTCCAAAATGGAAAGCAGGAATATCAACCGGGTACGATTTTGTTCAAAAAGGAGTTACCTTTACTCAGCTTCGTTTTGAAAGGGATTTATTAAGTTGGAGAATGGATTTTAACTGGTCACCATTTGGTGATAATGCAAACTGGGGATTCTTCATTGGAATAAAATCAGGCGTGCTCAGCGACATCAAATGGGACAAACGAAGTACTATAAATCGGTAATTAGGCCAGGAGACTTTTAAACTAAATTGAATTACATAAAATAGAACGTATGAAAAAGATAATTTTTACAGAAAATGCTCCTGCACCAATTGGCCCGTACAACCAAGCAGTCCTAAAAGGAAACACATTGTATGCATCAGGTCAAATTGCAATAAATCCGGCAACTGGAACGTTAGTTCTTGATTCAATCGAAGCCGAAACAGAACAAGTCATGCAAAATATGAAAGCAGTTCTGGAAGCCGCCGGAATGACATTTGAAAACATAGTAAAAACCACAATATTTATTATGGATATGACCGATTTCGGGAAAATAAATACGGTTTATGGTTCCTATTTTAACGAGAAAACTGCTCCGGCACGGGAAACAGTTCAAGTGGCCTGTTTGCCAAAAAATGTGAATATTGAAATCTCAATGATCGCTATTCTTTAGTGCTTTTTTTCCGCTTTCATTATTAAAACAAGAAAAACGGTTGAAACGATTTCAGAATGTCCGTTATAAATTAGTTATAAATTAAAAACCACTGTTGATTTACTTGCTCTAAAGTAAATTAACAGTGGTTTTTGATAAAAATAAACTCTGAAAAACTATTTATTTGCAATATGATATGCAATTAAACCATCAATAGGTCGTCGCAATACATTGCCTAATTGCAACTCATATTTATCAAATATTTCTTGCAGCTCTTCTTTGAGATAAAAGGCTATGGACCCCACAAAATGAACTGGAATTTCTTTGCAGTTATCGTATTGTTTTATGTAATTTTTCACAAAAGATTTCATTCCTTTGAAAATAATTTTTCTGCAGAACTCCGTTTCTTTGTGCTGAATCAGGAACTTCGCAAAAGTCGCTAAATACGCATTTGGATTGGGTTCTTTGTACAATTTGCTTTTTATAGCATCTGGATCAAGGTTGTATTCTTTCTCGAATTCAACGGCCAGTTCTTTTGGCATTTTATTAAAATAGTACTTTCTGATTAATTCTTTTCCAAAAACATTTCCGCTGCAATCATCCATGGCGATATATCCCAATGACTGTACTTTTTGATGGAGTTCTTTGCCATCAAAATAACTGCAGTTTGATCCGGTCCCCAGTATAGAAACAATTGCTTTTTCTCCCTTTGGAGTCGTTGCATAAACGGCTGCATAGGTATCTTCTTTGACATCTATAATAGCATTAGGAAAATACTTTTGAAAAACCTGAGACAGTGCAATTTTCATTCTTTCAGTACCACAACCTGCTCCATAAAAAAACAAATGGGTTGCATTTTTCTTGTTTTGCAAAATATCAAAACGATCATTTAAGCGTTCAATAATTTCATCTTCTTCAAGTACTTCAGGATTCAATCCTAAGGTTTGAGTTGTAAACAATATTTTACCATTTGTATCTATTGCAATCCAATCGGCTTTGGTAGAACCACTATCAACTATTAATCTCATTTTTTTCTGGTTTTTGGTTTTGTTCTTATATTTCCTAATACTTTCATAAAGGAAGGTATTAACAAAATATAAATGAAAAAGGGAATAAAAAATAAAGTCCCGTTACTATAAAGATAACGGGACTTTGTAAATATAATTAATTATTTTAAACCTGCAATATGTACTGATAAATCGATCAATTTGCTTGAATAACCATACTCATTATCATACCAAGATACAATTTTGAAAAAAGTAGAATTCAAACCAATTCCTGCATTAGCATCCACAATTGAAGTACGGGGATCCGAAACGAAATCTTGTGATACTACAGCATCTTCGGTATATCCTAAAACACCTTTCATAGTGGTTTCAGAAGCTGTTTTTAGAACAGCCATGATTTCTTCATAGGTTGTTTCTTTTGCTAATTTAACGGTCAAATCTACTACTGAAACATCTACAGTAGGAACACGCATAGACATCCCTGTTAGTTTTCCGTTCAATTCCGGAATCACTTTTCCTACTGCTTTTGCAGCACCTGTACTAGATGGAATCATGTTGACTAATGCTGATCTACCGCCACGGAAATCTTTTCTTGATGGTCCGTCATTTGTCATTTGAGTTGAAGTTGTTGCATGAATAGTAGTCATCAAACCTTCAACAATTCCAAAATTATCATTGATTACTTTGGCCAAGGGAGCCAAACAATTTGTAGTACAAGAAGCATTAGAAACCACTGTATCTGAAGCTAACGCTTTGTCATGATTTACACCCATTACAAACATTGGCGCATCAGCAGAAGGTGCAGAAATAATTACTTTTTTAGCACCACCGGTGATGTGTGCTTTTGCCGTTTCAATAGTAGTGAAAAAACCAGTACATTCCGCTACAACATCTACATCTACTTCATTCCATTTTAGATTTGCAGGATCTCTTTCTGCAGTAATTCTGATGTGTTTATCGTTTACAAAAAGTTTTCCGTCTTTCACTTCTACTTTTCCGGCGAAACGTCCGTGAACTGAATCGTATTTTAATAAGTAAGCTAAATGATCTACATCTAATAAATCGTTAATTGCAACTACTTCTACATTATCTCTGTTGTACGATTCTCTAAAAACTATTCTCCCTATTCTTCCAAAACCGTTTATTCCTAATTTAACTTTTGACATTTTACTTTAATTTTTGTTTATTTAAATATTAACTTGCTCTAAAGTCTAATTTCCTCACTATAAACTTTAATCCCTTTATGTAGACATTATGTCTGAAACTCTTAATAATTCTCTATCAATTTCTGTTTTGCCTTTAATGGCTTGTTCCAAAGGTGTCAATGAAACTGTATCGTTCTTTAACCCTACCATGAACTTTGACTTGCCTTCCAGCAAAGATTCAACTGCTTTTACGCCCAATCTACTGGCAAGAACCCGATCAAAACAAGAAGGGGAACCGCCACGTTGCATGTGGCCCAGAACAGAAACTCTAACATCATATTCCGGCAAATTAGCTTCTACGTAATCTTTTAATTCAAATACGTTTTTCCCTATTTTATCTCCTTCTGCTATTACAACAATGCTGGATGATTTACCAGAAGCCTTGCTTTTTTGCAGGGATTCTAATAATCGCTCTAATCCTAAATCTTCTTCGGGAATCAGAATTTCTTCGGCACCGGCACCAATACCGGCATTCAAAGCGATGTGACCGGCATCTCTACCCATCACTTCTACAAAGAATAAACGATTGTGTGAACTTGCGGTATCTCTAATTTTATCAATGACATCCACAACGGTATTCAAAGCGGTATCATATCCTAACGTATGGGTGGTCCCAAAAATATCGTTATCAATAGTTCCCGGAATTCCCATTACTGGAAAATCAAATTCATTATTGAACAACAAACCACCGGTAAAAGTACCGTCGCCCCCTATTACTACTAGAGCATCTATTCCTGCTTTAATCAGGTTATCGTGTGCTTTTTTTCTTCCTTCTGGAGTTTTAAATTCTAAAGAACGTGCTGACTTCAAAATTGTCCCTCCTTTATTAACAATGTTGTTTACGCTACGAGGTCCCATTTCTTTGAAGTCGCCTTCAATCATTCCCTGATATCCTCTGTATATTCCTATACATTCAATAGCATGATACGCACATGTCCGAACAACGGATCGAATTGCTGCATTCATACCTGGTGAGTCTCCTCCCGAAGTAAGAACACCAACTTTTTTTATTGTTTTTGGCATTATTTAAGTATTAAAGTGTAAAACTAGCAAACATTCAGCACTTACAGAGCCGTGTTTTTTATAAATTAGTTAAGCAACCAAAATTCAAACGTTTTCGTTAATAAGTTTTCGAAAAATCAAAATAAAACGAATTTTATTTAGCAAAATAAAAAAATAATGAATTTTTATTTGATAATTAACAATTTAAGCGTTTTTATGATTGTTTTATGACAATGATCCATTACGTATTTACAAATGAGGAATTAAAAAAAAACGTCCTTGTGGTAAGTCTGAAATTCTTTTAATTGGTACTGAAGCAGATATTGTTAATCTCCTATCCTGATCCTGATTCTCATTCTCATTTGTATGAATTCTTGGTTCTGATTCCTCCTGTTTACAAAAAAATTAGTTTTCCTCCGGGACTAAACCTTCTTGATTATTTTTGGTTTTTTCTGTTTTGGGTTTTTTAGATTTCATAAAATTAATATAATCCGGAGATAAGTCAGAATCTTGATCTTCAGCGGCGGGCACTGTCACTCTGTCTATTTTTAGATTCGTAAAAATTTTATTGACTAACTCCTTGAAAGTATCAAAATCTACTTCGTAAGAAACTCCTAAACCTTGGGTATAACCAATCCCTTGCCCAATATAATTGATATCATTTTCTTTATTAAACAATCGTAAATTAAGTGTTCCATCTTCATTAACCCTATATAGCACTTCAACATCTCCTACGATAGCGGATTCATTAATCCCACCAAAAGGAACTCCTAGTTTTCCATTGATCGTTATTCTTTCGTTTATTTTGGATGAAATTGTTGCAACAAACCGTCCATCTGTTTCTCTTCCTATTCTTCTGTCGGCTCCAATGAAATTCAGACCCACTTTGAATTTTTCATCGTCAGATTGTATTATTCCTCCTAAAAGACTAGAGGCGGTCTCAAACAAACTTCCTGAAAAATCAGATTGACTTACTCCTTCCGGACTTAAAAATCCACCGGAAGATAATAAATACAATGCTTGAGTTTGTCTCACGTCCTTATCATTTAACTTATATTGGATTTCTGATTTTAACACCGTGCTGACTGTTGGAAATTCAATATTAAAATCGGGTTCCGGACTAGTCAAATCGCCTCTAATTCCTATAACTACTTCCACGGGGACTTTCGTATTAAAAGAAGCATTTTCTAACAAAATTGCAGGATTTGCAGTAGTTTTGTATACTGCTTCAAGATTTAACTGTGCGCGCATCGGATTCCCTTCCCAGGAAATTGACCCTCCTTTTTTGACCTCAAACTTCTTGTCTATCAGTCCTCCATATTTAAAATTATAAGTCCCTTCATACGCTTGAAAATCACCCCACATATTGAATTTCCCCGTCGTGTTTATTTTAAACAACAAAGAGCCAAAACCTTTCCCCTTCATTCCGTGACCTGTGTTTCGGTCTAGAATTACCTCTACTTCGGCATCCGGTGTAATATCAAAATCAAACTCCAATTCAAGGCCATTATAATTCCGGGTATTTTCTACAATACCGTTCCTTACATTGTATTTTTCTTTTGCAGTCAGGAAATGAAGAAAAATATTATCACTTACACTTTCGGCATTATTAATAGGAATTTTTATGGCTGTTCCTTTCTCTGATTTTGCAGCTACTTTTATAAACAATGAATTAGTTGGTCCTTTTATAGTGGCAACTCCATCTATAAATGCAGTACCATAATAAGCTGAATCTTCAGTATCCTTAGTATCTAATGCTAGAAGCCTTTTTGAATTAACGGTTAAATCTAATTTCCAATCCGAAAAATTAGTATGCCCAATACTTCCGTTTAACTTCCCTACAGTGCCAAATTTTGTGTCTGTCAAGGTATTGTTTCTAAACAAGAATCGGTCATCGGTCAGGTCTATAATTGTGTTATCACTTAAACCGTAATCCACATTCAGGTAGGGTATGGTTATTCCTGCTTGGTCAAGGTACAGCCTGCCATTTATACTAGGTTTCTTAAGATTTCCTTCTATGGTAGCATTACCGGCTATTGAACCTCGTATATTAGACAATACTTCACCACCCAAAGAGTTCAAGGTTGCGATATTAAATTTATCAAATTTTAGCCTCAAATCAAGAATGGTTTCTTTATTGACAATTTCAAAACTACCATCCGCATTAAATGATTCAAAATTTTTGTTCTCTAAATTAGAATTTATGGTAAACTTGCTAAGATTTTCATCACCTTCAATTTCAAAATTTAAAGTTCCTAAATCTATTTTATTTAAATTCAAATTATCAATAACTATAGAAGATGTAGGCTGAAAAACATCTTTATTTTGCTTGAAATTTACTTTTCCATTTATATTTCCATGTGCAATAAATTTATCATTAGCAGGCGTGATTTTGTTTAGATCCACATCTTTAAAACTCAGTTGTAAATCCTTAATTGTAGTATCTTTAAAAAGGCCCACTAAAGAAATTTCCTGTTCTTCATGTGACAGCACAATGTTATCAATATTGAAATTTTGAAATGATTTATCAAAAACAACTTTATTATCAGTTGCTTCTTTTTCGTTCAAAAACCACAAATAATCTTTGAATTTCACCTCTGATTTACTAATTCCAACTACATTATTGTTATCCTGATTAATAGTATGGTATAAATTCAGATTAAAATAATCTTCTGCTTTTGGTCCCCCTTTAAACTCCGAACGAAAATACAGTGTGTCTTTCATTGTGACATTTATCAGACTAAAATCACGTATTTTATAGTATTTTGTTTTTATACTGTCCAGTTCTATGTAGGCATTATAAAGCGGATTTTTATTGTCTACCGAAACTCTTATATTATCAAGTATATTGTTTGAAGCTATAATTTGAGGCGAATTAAAATTGAGTTTAAATTCCTGATTATCGGAGTTTATATTTCCTTTAATAATGGTGTTGGGTGCAATAGAAATATCAGGGTAAAATATTTCAATTATTTTATTATATATAGAGAAATTAAACTTAAGAAACTGTCCTTTCTTTACCTTGTTGGGTTTAAAATTCGTGTACAGGCTTCCCAAAGAATTCTTTACCAGGTTTTCCAATTGGTTAAATTCATATTTACCCACAATTTCACCCTGAACAATATCTGGTGAATTTACAGTCATGGTTCTTACTCTATTTTCATCAAAAGTTGAATTTATGGTAAAATCATCAAAATTATACGTGTCTTTTGCATTTTGATAGGAGGTTTCGTTGATATACACATTTCCTTGAAAATTTTCTACAGTATTTCCTGACGCCTGAACTACCACATCGCCTCTAAATACAGCAATAGAATCCTTAATTAACTTTAATTTATTCAAATCTGCGTTTTCAACATTAATGTGAAAATCGTATCTATTGTCTTTTTTGCTTAAATCCAATAAACCTTCAAAATTCATACTTAAATTAGGATCTTTTATGGCAATTTGTCCTCTGTAATTCGGGTTTTTAAGGACTCCATTGACATCAATATTCGTGTAATTGTATTTTTTATACTCTATTTGGCTAATGCTCCCTTTGATAGCTGTGTCCAGGTATTTTTCTTTGAATCCTTTACCATCGATATCCATATTCAGACTTACCTTTCCTAGTTCTTTTTGATCCAATAAAGTTCCAATATCAAAATTTTCTAAAATAACGTTCCCAATATAAGAAGCCTTATCAATAACATTTATATTTTTTATTTCTAAATTAGAGATTACTTTACCTAACGCCGTTATCATAGAAAAATCAGCTTTGACAACAGTTGTAGAAACATTTGAAACTCCAGAAGCTGAAAATCGTCCTAATTTTTTTAGAGAACTGGGTAATTTATTTCCAAGAATATTAGGTAATATAACTATCAAATTATCATAGCTAGAGGTTAATTTGTCAAATCTGGCATACATCGAAAATTTCTGCCCTTTTTTAGCAAACAAGTTTTTAAAATTAATAGCACCGTTGATCTGTGTTTTCCGATCATCAACTAATTTTAAATTTTTGAATTTCAAATCATTAAGCGTTCCTTTAATAGATGCTTTGATATAAAAATGTTGATTTTTCCCTATTTCTTTATAAAAGTAACGAATATCATTTGAAGCAATTGAGGCAGCATCCAGTTTAATATCAAAGAGTACTTTATCGGTAAAATTAGAAAAATATTCAATTTTATAATTTAACAATACAGTCCCTTTTAAGGTGGATTCTTTGGTCAACAAATTCAGATTTTCTAGTTTTAAGTTTTTTCTGGAATAACTGAATTTTGAGTTTAAATTTTTAACATACAAACCCCGAAAATCTAAAAATGACATTTTATCAATCATAGTCGTTACATCCTGACCGTAAATTTTAAAATTCGTTACGGAAGCATTCAGTTTAGTAAAATCCAGGTCTTTTGGAATTTCACGATTTAGATCTGTCAAAATAAAATGACTATCGTAAATTTTTAATTCCTTTACGGTGAGCAGAAACTTTTTTGTTGATGGTCTTCCGGTTTCAAAAGCGGCTATAAATTTATCGAGATTAGACTCTTTTTCATTTTTGTACGTTTTTAAATTAAATACTAAACCACTCAACCGCAAATCACCAAAAATCAGATCACCGTCCAGCAATTTTTTACCTTCTAAAATAGTCGTTGCAATTCTATCCGAATAAATTAAAGTGTCTTTGTGGTGATCCAGAATCAATACTTTTTTGAATTTTACACCTCCAAAAACAGATATAACAACTCCGTCAATAGCAATATTAGTTCCAAAGTCTTTATTGAGACTTCGGGTGAAATACTGTGCTATTTTAGTTTGAACAAATGGTAGGGTAAGAGCAATACCAAGTACAAGTAAAAGTAGGATTAGTCCAAGTAGAGACCGAAATACTATTTTTTTTATTTTTTTGATACCTACTATATATTTAAATTTTCTAAAATTTCATTTTGCCTCTGGAAACTCCTGTGCCTTAAATAAAAATTCTTTAATTTTGGCCTTTACAAAATTGTTATTTTTTGTAAACTAATCATCAAATGTAACTCCAAATTTATGCCTTTTTATGCAAAATCCCGAGGTTTTTATTCTTGCCATTGAAAGTTCTTGTGATGATACTGCAGCGGCCATTTTACACAACGATAAAGTATTGTCAAATGTTGTTGCTAATCAGCTAATTCATAATCAATATGGTGGCGTAGTTCCTGAGCTCGCCTCACGTGCACACCAACAAAACATAGTTCCGGTAGTCGATGCGGCGCTTCGAAAGGCAAATATACAAAAAGAACAGTTATCTGCAATTGCATTTACACAAGGTCCGGGACTCATGGGTTCGCTACTGGTAGGGAGTTCGTTTGCAAAATCACTTGCCCTGGCCTTACAAATTCCTTTGATTGCTGTAAATCACATGCAAGCTCATGTCCTGGCACATTATATAGAGGAAGAGGGCTATGAAAAACCCACTTTCCCGTTCTTGGCCTTAACTATAAGCGGTGGACATACACAAATCATCAAAGTAGATCATTTTTTTGACATGACCGTAATTGGTCAAACCACTGATGACGCAGTTGGAGAAGCTTTTGACAAAAGCGCTAAAATTTTAGGACTTCCCTACCCTGGTGGCCCCTTAATTGATAAATATGCGCAATTAGGAAACCCAAAAGCATTTGTGTTTACAAAACCTAAAGTTCCAGGATTAAATTTTAGCTTCTCCGGTTTGAAAACTGCTATTTTATATTTTATTCAAAAGAAAAAATTAGAAAATCCAAACTTTGTTGCTGAGAATCTAAATGATATTTGCGCATCAATCCAACATACTATTATTGAAATTTTAATGGACAAATTAAAATTAGCCGTAAAAGAAACCGGGATCAAACAAATAGCCATCGGCGGAGGCGTTTCTGCTAATTCCGGAATCCGAAATACATTAAAGGAAACAGAAAACATATATGGTTGGAAAACCTTTATTCCTAAATTTGAATACACTACTGATAATGCTGCAATGATAGGAATTGTAGGATATCAAAAATTTTTAACCCAAACATTTGAAACTTCATCTGTTGTTTCTAAAGCAAGAATACAATTATAAATTATGCAATTATTCTTTAACCCTACTATTACAGAATCCACGACAATTTTTTCTTTTGATAAAGAAGAAAGCAAACACATTATCAAAGTATTACGCAAGAAAGATACCGATATATTATTTGTAACCAATGGCTCAGGCTACTTATTTAAAACAGAAATAACACTGGCATCCGACAGTAAATGCACCGTTAAAATCCTTTCGTTCGAAAAAGCCCCAGTTGCAAAATTTCACATACATCTGGCTGTAGCGCCAACTAAAATGAATGACCGTTACGAATGGTTTTTGGAAAAAGCAACCGAAATAGGCATTCACGAAATCACACCTATTATTTGTGATCACTCAGAGCGAAAAGTTATCAATAATGAACGATTTGATAAAATTTTATTAGCTGCCATGAAGCAATCTAACGAATTATACCTGCCGAAATTAAATCAGGCCATATTGATGAAAGATTTTTTAAAACACAACTATGAAGGCCTTAAATTAATTGCCCATTGTGAGGAAACGGATAAAAAATCATTGAAATCCGTTTTGAAACCAAATGAAAATGTGACCCTACTAATAGGCCCTGAAGGTGATTTTTCAGAAAAAGAAATTGCATTGGCAATTGACAACAAGTACATTCCGGTTTCATTAGGAAATACAAGGCTACGAACAGAAACGGCAGCAATAGTGGCTTGTCACAGCATACACTTTGTCAATGAATAATAATAAAACGTGTTTGGATTGCTGAACAATCAAAAAAAACAATGCACAAAATGGGTGCAAATAATAGAAATTGGCTATGAAAAAAATATTTTATTTACTCTTATTATTTTCGGTCGTTTCATTTTCGCAGGAAATTGCATTGTTAAAATACAGTGGTGGTGGCGATTGGTATGCAAACCCAACATCATTACCCAATTTGATAAAATACTGCAATGCAACTATAAATACCCAAATAAAAACAAAGCCAGCCACGGTTGAGCCTGCTAGTCCTGATTTATTTTCATACCCTTATGTGCATATGACCGGCCATGGAAATGTAGTTTTTAGCGCTGCTGATAGTGACAATCTTAAAAATTATTTGCTGGCAGGAGGATTTCTTCATATTGATGATAATTATGGAATGGACCAATACATCCGAAAAGAAATCAAAAAAATATTTCCAAATAATAGTCTAGTGGAGATTCCTGCGAATCATGCCATTTTTCAAAAACCATTCTCATTCCCAAACGGATTACCCAAAATACACGAACATGACGGTAAACGACCTCAGGCTTTTGGACTTTTTATAAAAAATAAATTAGTACTGCTTTATACCTATGAATCCGATTTAGGAGATGGATGGGAAGATCCGGAAGTCAATAATGATCCAGTAGCGATTCGAGAAAAAGCATTAAAAATGGGGGTAAATATTATCAATTATATTTTTAATAATTAACACGGCTTACCAATAATTTATTTTGAGTAACAATCATCGTATAATGTCGTGTTTTACAATTAGACAACAAGAAGTAACAAATTGATTTTAAGATACTATTTTACATTTTTTTTGACTTTATGACTTTTGAACTTTCGAGTTCTGTAGCGCTATAATTCTTAATATCCTTCTTTGAAAGATGCCATCGCTAACAATCAAATAAAAAATACAGATTAGTATTAATTGTGAAAATAAATAGTTTGAAAAATCCACCATTACTTTCTTTTTTTAGAGGTAAAATTAGCATTAAAGAATCATTTAATAAGAATAATATTAATTACAATCTCCCTAAATATATTTTATTAAGACCAGAGGTAAATCAAGAACACAACAGCAGAAAGAGGCTACTAAAAAGTCATAATTGATATTTATTTCATGAAAAAATAGATATTTATTTTTTTTCATGAAATAATTGTTATAAAATTGTTAAATCATTAACCAAATCTATTAATTTATAACAAACTCGATTATGAAAAATTTTTTTTTACCTGTTGCAGCATTTTTAATGCTTTTCTCTTGTCAAAAAGATACAACAGAAACAACTTCGGAAGCAAGCGCTGTATCTCAACGCGGTTGTGCCACTCAAGAAGTTCTTGCTGCACAAATGAAAGCAGACCCTACATTAGCCTTGAGAATGAATAAAATTGAAGCATTTACCCAAAAAGCTATGCTAACTGGCAGATTAGTAAATGGTAAAATCGAAATTCCTGTTGTAGTTAACGTATTGTACAAAACTGCAGCAGAAAACATTACTGATGCTCAAATTCAATCTCAAATTGATGTGTTAAATGATGATTTTAATGCTACAAATTCAGATTTCAGCAGTACTCCCGCTATGTTCTCTGGAGTTGCAGCGAATGTTGGTATTACTTTCGTTTTAGAAACAATAAATAGAAAATCTACTACTAAAACATCTTGGGGAACCAGAGATGCTATGAAAAAAACAAAACAAGGAGGTTTAGATCCTACTTCACCAGAAACAAAACTTAACATGTGGGCCTGTACTATTGGCGGTGGGATATTAGGTTACGCTCAATTTCCTGGAGGATCATCAGCTACTGATGGTGTTGTAGTCGATTCAAAATATTTTGGATTATCTGGATCAGGTGCATATCCTTATAACTTAGGAAGAACAGCTACTCATGAAGTAGGCCACTGGATGAACTTACGTCACATTTGGGGAGATGCTACCTGTGGAAGCGATTTAGTTTCTGATACACCTACACACAACACTGCTAATTATGGTGTTCCTGCTTATCCTCATTACAGCACATGCTCTGGAACTCCTGTAGAAATGACTATGAATTACATGGATTACACAGATGATAGGGGTATGTATATGTTCTCTAATGGCCAAAAATCAAGAATGGCTGCAATTTTTGTTACAGGCGGAGCAAGAGCAGGTTTTGGAGTATAATTCCTAAATAAATTTATAAAATAAGCGACCTAAAAAGTCGCCTATTTTTATTTATCAGCATTACCTCTTTATATTTCTTCATTACGATAAGTAACCTATTAACAGCATAAATTTTATTTAAATAGTCTTTACTGTTCTTATCCAAAAAGCAAGATTTAAATTATTTTATAAATAAGTAATCATAAAATTTTTTTTTAAATAAAAATTGTTATAAAATTGTGATATAATAAACCAAATCTATTAATTTATAACAAATTCATTATGAAAAAAATTCTTTTATCTGCTGTAGCATTATTAATGCTTTTTTCTTGTCAAAATGACACAACAGAAATTACTCCATCAGCTGATGCAGTTACAAAACGTGGTTGCGCATCTCAAGAGGTGTTAGCTGCCCAAATGAAAGCTGATCCGTCATTAGTTTTGCGAATGAATAAAATTGAAGCTTTTACTGACAAAGCAATGTTATCTGGTCGCTTAGTTAACGGTAAAGTAGAAATCCCAGTGGTCGTAAACGTTTTATACAGAACTACAGCTGAAAATATTTCGCTGGCACAAATCCAATCCCAAATTGACGTATTGAATAAAGATTTTAATGCTGCAAATTCTGATTATAATTCAGTTCCCGCAGCATTTTCAGGAGTAAAAGCAAATGTTGGAATTACATTCGTCTTACAAAGTGTAAAGAGAAGATCTACTACTATAACATCTTGGTCTACAGATGATTCTATGAAAAAATCAACAAATGGAATCGTTCCAACTACACCAACAACTGTATTAAACATGTGGTCTTGTAATCTTGGTGGCGGTATTCTAGGCTACGCACAATTTCCTGGAGGTGCATCGTCTACCGATGGAGTAGTAATGGATAACAATGCATTCGGTACTACCGGGACAGTAACAGCGCCATTTAATCTAGGAAGAACAGCAACTCACGAAGTAGGACACTGGATGAATTTACGTCACATTTGGGGTGATGCTACTTGTGGAAGCGATTTAGTTTCTGACACGCCTACGCACAATACTGCTAATTATGGTGTTCCTACCTACCCTCATTACAGTACATGCTCTGGTACTCCTGTAGAAATGACTATGAATTACATGGATTATACAGATGATAGAGGTATGTACATGTTCTCTAACGGCCAAAAATCAAGAATGGATGCAATTTTTGTTTCTGGTGGAGCAAGAGCGAGTTTCGGAATATAATTTTTAGTTTTTTAGAATTTAAAACTCGCTACTTGTTAGCGAGTTTTTTTTATCTTTAGCCCTTAATATAAAGATATGATTACGTCAAAAACCATTTCTAGCGGCATTATCCGTGCGCTACTTACCTTAGTGCTAGGTGCTTTAGTGCTGTTCTTTTTCTACCAAATTCAATCGGTGATAATTTATCTTGTAGTATCCTTTATATTCACAATGATTGGAAATCCTATTTTAGATTTTTTTAAACGGAGATTAAAATTTAATCATCTCTTTGCTACTATTACCACTTTGTTTATTTTTATACTGATTATATTTGGTTTCATAATGATGTTTATTCCTTTGATTTTATCCCAAGGACAAAATTTATCACTGCTCAACACAGCAGAAATTGAAAAAAATATAATTGAGTTAGCCAATCAGATCAGTGTGTTTTTGGAAAGTCATCAAATTGATTCCTCACAAATACTTAAGGAAGCCAACATTTCCTCTAAAATAAATTTTAATATCATTCCAAATTTTCTAAATGCTATTTTGGGAACAATCAGTAGTTTTGTTGTGGGACTGGCTTCGGTACTGTTTATTACTTTTTTCTTTTTAAAAGACCGATTAATGTTTCTTTTAGGAGTAAAAAAATTAATTCCCAATAGTCACGAATTTCAAATTTTAAATTCACTGGAAAAGATCAACCATTTACTATCGCGTTATTTTATTGGATTATTGCTTCAATTATTTATTGTGTTTCTTTTATACTTCATAGTCTTAGTCATTTTTGGTATTCCCGATGCAATTGTTATTGCTTTTTTATGTGCTGTATTGAATATTATCCCCTACATAGGTCCATTAATTGCATCGGTGTTAGCCGCAATTTTGACTATGATCAGCAATTTAGGTGGTGACTTCCAATCCGATATTTTACCTACGACAATTTACGTTCTTATTGGTTTTTGGATCGTTCAGATTATTGATAACAATTTATCCCAACCTATTATCTTTTCAAAAAGTGTCAGTTCACATCCCTTAGAAATATTTCTGGTTATCTTAATTGCCGGTTTTCTTTTTGGAATATTGGGAATGATTGTAGCCGTTCCATTGTATACAATAATTAAGGTGATAGGGAAAGAATTTTTTCCGGAAAATAAGATCATTCAATCATTAACTAAAGACCTTTAATTTTGGATTTAATGATTTTAAATCCTGAAGTACAAGTATTTATCAATGCTAACATTGGTACACACGTAGCAACATTAGCATTACAAAAAAATCCCTTTCCCAATGTGGATTGGATCACCATTTTGAACCAAATAGACGCTAAGACAAAAGCAAAAGATAAATTGCCACATTGGTTCTTGTCCCAAAACATCATTTATCCAAGCAAACTTTCAGTAGAACAAACGTCTTCTGAAAAAACAGCTTCTTATAAAGCTTCTATTGTTACTGGTGATCACTTAATCGATTTGACTGGAGGTTTTGGTGTGGATGATTTTTATTTTGCACAAAAAATAAAAGAAGTGGTTCATTGCGAAATTAATCCCGATTTATCTCAACTTGTAAAACACAATTTTGAGCAATTACGTGTTCCTAATATTACTTGTTATACCGGAGATAGTCTGGCAACCTTAACCGCTTTAAAAACAAACTGGGACTGGATTTATATTGATCCTTCCAGAAGAAATGATACCAAAGGAAAGGTATTCATGCTTAAAGATTGTTTGCCAAATGTTCCTGAAAATCTAACTTTTTATTTTAAAAATACAAATGCTATTCTCATAAAAACGGCTCCTATTCTTGATATTACTGCCGGACTAACGGAATTACAACACGTGAAACAAATTCATATTATAGCCGTTGAGAACGAAGTTAAGGAATTGTTATGGGAACTTCATGCAGCTTATTCCGGACCAATACGCATTAAAACTGTCAATATCCTCAAGGATAAAAATGAAACTTTTGATTTTATTTGGAATGAAGATGCTAGTTTTTCAAATTTCAGCTTACCTCAAACCTATTTATACGAACCCAATAGTGCTATTATGAAATCAGGTGGATTTGATGAAGTGGGATCCTTTTACAAAGTCAATAAACTACACAAGCATTCTCACTTATACACTTCTATTGACTTAATTCCCTTTCCGGGTCGTGTTTTTGAAATTCAAAATACATTTTCCTATAACAAAACAGCGATGAAAAATTTTTTAGAAAACAGTAAAGCCAATATCACAACTCGGAATTTTCCGGACAGTGTAGAAAGTATTCGGAAAAAATGGAAAATAAAAGACGGAGGAAATATATATAGTTTTTTTACAACTGATGAAAATAACCATAAAATAGTTTTAATTTGCACCAAAATATCATAAAAATGAAATTCATAATTACATTAACTTTCTTTTTCTTCAGTTTGAGTCTTTTTGCACAAAAACCATGTGATTACAGTGAAAACGTTACTGATTCAATAGGAACCTATAAATCAACTAAAGAATATATGATTAGTGAAAAAAAATTTGCCGGAAACTCCAGCTATATTTTCTATTCACTGGCTTTAACGGATGGATTACCAACCTTAAACATACAATTTATCCAAAAAAGCAAGGGATTTATAAAAGCGAATTGTTTTGATAAAAATTCAAAATTGTTTTTACAACTCAACAACGGAAAAATAATTACGTTAATACACACTGATCAAGAAGATTGTGGCACTTTGATTCGTGATGACAATGGATACGATAACCGGATCAATTCTGCAGCATTTATGTTTATGAAGGATAGTTTTGAAGAATTAAAAAGTTCTCCAGTTTCTATGATGCGCATCAAATATTTAACTGATACAGAGGATTTTATTATAAAAAAGGAATTTAAATCGGAATTAAACAACGAAATTTACTATCCGGAAACCTACTTTATAAATACGATAAAGTGTATCGAATAATAGTTTATTTACATTCCCATTTAGTATTAGAAATAGTGTCATTCAACCCTGATTTTACATTATAATGCCACCATTCCGAATCAAATGAATTAAAACCACTACTAATCATTGTTATTTTCAGCAGGTTTCTATTTGCCTTTACTGTGTGCGAAACAGTAGGATAATCATGACTCGCTTCGACTCCAAAAAAATCAAAACCAGTACCCATATCTAATTCTTTTCCACTGCTGTTCACTAAAGTAAGGTCTACAGCTCCCCCTCTATTATGAATTGATCCCTTCGAGGGATTAGCCACGTACTTAGGATTAGGTACAATTTCCCACATTTTTTTCTGAATATCTAAAGGGCGATAGCAATCAAAAATTTTAATCTTATAGCCCTTTTCCATAAACTTCTCATTGGCTTCAACAAGTGCACGAATGGTTTTTAACCGCAAAAAACATTCTGCGCAATCATATACTTTTGCGTTCAGGAAATTGTCTGTTGTGGCGTATTTCATATCATACAGAAAATCTTGACTGTATTCTTTCAAATTTACAAATAGCGTATCATTGCTAATTGAATTCTTTTTTTCATCCGTTTTAGAAATCAAATTTTGGGATTGACAACTAACAATACAAAAAAGAAAACTAACAAATACAAGTGGTTTGACAATAAAAATCATGCGTTTATTTTTTATAAAAATAAGGTAAAAAATGGTGGTATCAATTATTACCTATGAATTAATCCGTTCAGTAGTCGTTTCAATTTTGATAAAACAATTGGATTTCCTGCAATTTCATTATATAAAGGAAGAAAATATGATGAGCTATAAAAACAAATAAGTCCTCTAAATTGATTTTAGAGGACTTATTTGTTTTTCCTAATAGTGATCTAAATGCATAGTAAGACCCTGACTGTTTTAGAATTTTTTCGTGTTCTTAATTTAATTTGCTGTTTTTTCGGCTAAAGCCAAAATAAATGACCAATCCAATCAAAAGCCATATTCCAAAATAAATCCAGTTCCAAACACTCAATTCAGCCATCATGTACAAACAACAAATCAATCCCAATAGCGGTATCAAAGACAAATTTGATTTAAAAGACCAAACGGATAATCCAGCTAAAACAATCAAGAAAATCCACATTGGAATTTTGTGTTTAAATAAACTAAAACCGCTTTCATATTTCACTGCATCAGCAATTGGCAAACCCGCTATAACAGCAGCATATTTTGCATCATCTTGTTGATATTGGCGTAATAAATGCTCTAAATCCGGCGTTTCATCAGTGCTGTTTTTAGCATCAATAGTGACTAAATAATTGTATACTTTTTGGGTTTCTTCTTTGTTTAACGAGGTGATGATAGCGGATGAACTGTTGATTTGAGTTTTATTGGTAATAAAATCCATTGTTCCTTTTTTATTGTAACCAAAAGCAAACACCAATCCCATAATAATCAAAACTGGCAATATGAATTTTGAATTTACATAAGGAGTTTTAAATTTTCCACGAGGTATATCGGTTCTGTTTTGTAACACTAAAACTCCGGCACAAACCAATACAAAAGCGAATAACGTTCCAATACTGCACAAATCTGTAACCAATGTTAAATTCAAAAATAAAGCGGGAACTGCTACTACAAACCCGGTAACAATTGTCGCATACGATGGTGTTTTGTATTTTGGATGTACTTTTGAGAAACGTTTTGGCAACAAACCATCACGACTCATACTCATCCAGATACGCGGTTGTCCCATTTGAAAAACCAATAAAACACTTGCCATAGCCACAACCGCACTGACGGCAATGATTCCGGACATCCATTTTAGGTCTAATTTTTCAAATACAAAAGCCAAGGGATCACCTACATTCAACTGGTCATAACGCACCATTCCGGTAAGTACCAGAGCAATGGCAATATATAAAACGGTACATATTATTATGGCCCACATCATTCCTTTAGGCAAATCACGTTGTGGATCTTTGCATTCCTCAGCCGTTGTCGAGATAGCGTCAAACCCAATGTAAGCAAAAAACACTGCTGAAACTCCTTTTAAAACTCCTGTAACACCATTAGGTGCAAAAGGATCCCAATTTGCAGTATCCACATAGAAAACACCAACCGCTATGACTAAAAGAACAATACATAATTTGACAACCACCATGATATTACTCGCATTTCGAGATTCTTTCATTCCGCGGTAAATCAATGCCGTAATCAAAACAATAATCAGTAGTGCAGGAAGATCTGCCACAAAATGAAACGATCCAATAACCGGCGAAGTCGTCCAGGCTGTATAAGCATCCTGTAAAGCAGGACTTAAGTTTGCAAATTCTTTGCCTCCTTGCATTAGCGCAATGGCATCGTCAAAACCTCTGGAAGCGGACAAAAAATCCATTTGAACCCATTGTGGTAAGTGAAGCCCGCCACTTTCAAGTAAACCCGTAAAATAGTCACTCCACGATATGGCGACCGTTATATTCCCCACAGAATATTCCATTATCAGCGCCCAACCAATAATCCAGGCTATTATTTCTCCAAAAGCCACATACGAATACGTATAAGCACTTCCGGAAACGGGAACCATCGATGCAAATTCAGCATACGCAAAAGCAGCAAAACTACAGGCTATAGCAGTAAACAAGAACAAAAAGATAACTGCAGGCCCTCCATCAGAACTAGCTTTACCAATCGTACTGAAAATTCCGGCTCCTACAATTGCGGCGATACCAAATGCTGTTAAATCACGCGCCGTTAAATGTTTTCCTAATGCATTATGGCCATCGGCATCTCTTTTTTCAACCTGTTTTAAAATATCTTGTACTGTTTTTTTTCTAAATAAACTTGAAGATGCCATAAACTAAACTTTATCATTAAAAATTAATAAACTGTAAATTGTATGCTATAATTATGAAAATAGTTCAAATTATCTTCAAAATTCAAAAGTATAAAACAATTTTAATTAATGGAGTTTCTCTAACTATTTTTTTATTTATTTTTTATAAAAGTTAAATCAATTTTTTTTTATAGTAAATAAGTCAAATTTTGCTATTCATCTAATTAAAAAATAATTTTAAAAAACAGCTGCAATTATTATTTCAACCAGCTTTTTAGAATCGTGACCGGATGCAAGGCTTTTCTACTGGTACCATCAAAAATCTGATGGCGGCAACTAGTTCCTGCTGCTGCGATGGCCACTGTTGCATCAGTAGCTCTTATTTTTGGGAACAAGGTGTCTTCTCCCATTTGCATGCTGATTTCATAATGTTCTTTTTCATAACCAAAAGAGCCAGCCATACCACAACATCCCGAATTATAAATCGTAACTGAACTATTTTTAGGGACATTCAACATTACAAAAGTTGCTTCCATAGTACTCAATGACTTCTGGTGACAATGTCCGTGAATTTTTATTGTTTTTGCAACATCAGAAAATTGTTCTGGATGAATTTTACCTTTTGTAATTTCATTTTTAAAAAACTCTTCAATCGTAAATACATGTTGTGCTAATTTTTCAGCACCTTCCTTATCGTCAGCCAATCGAATGTATTCATCTCTAAAGGTCAATATTGCTGAAGGTTCTATTCCTATCAACGGAAAATCAGTAGTAACATAATCCGAAAAAACAGCTACGTTTATGTTTGCGATTGCTTTGGCTTCTTCCAGAAAACCTTTAGAGATAAAAGCCCTTCCGCTTTCCTCATGATCCACCATAATTACTTCATATCCTAATGCTGTCAATAACTCGTACGCATCAATGCCTACTGAAACATCATAAAAATTAGTAAATTCATCACAAAACAAACATACTTTTCCGTTTACAAAAGAATCACTTGGTGCTTGATTCCAATTTTTCTCATACCATTTTCTAAAGGTTTGCGGAGCCAGAGGCGGTACTTCTCTTTTTGAGGCAATTCCCATGGTTTTTTTTACCAAAGGCAAGTTCAGCATGAAATTCGTAAACTTTGGAGTGATACTCCCCAGTCCATTCAATTTCGCATTAAAAGCAAATACTTTATTGCGCCATGAAAATCCATTCGCTTTTTGATAGTGGTACAGAAACTCTGATTTCATTGCTGCCACATCCACATTACTGGGACATTCACTGGCACAAGCCTTGCAGCTCACACACAACTCAAATACCTTATATAATTCTTCATGATCGAACTTATTGTCTTTTTCTGAATGCGTCAAATATTCCCGCAGCGCATTGGCTCTGGCGCGCGTCGTATCTTTTTCATTCCGCGTGGCGCGATAGCTAGGACACAAGGTTCCTCCAGCCGAAGGTAATTTTCTGCAATCACCAGAACCATTACATTTTTCCGCAGCACGCAAAATCCCCATACTATCAGAGAAATCCTGAATAGTTTGTATTTCCGGTTCTACTCTCCCCGCTTCCATCCGAAGATTTTCGTCCATTTTGAAAGCGTTTACAATTTTTCCCACATTCAAAATGGTGTTGGGGTCAAAAGCATGTTTGATTCTTTTCAATAATTCATAATTCTGTTCTCCAATCATAAAAGGTAAAAACTCTCCACGAACAATACCATCCCCATGTTCCCCGCTCAAGGAACCTTTATATTTTTTGACTAAAACAGCCACTTCGGTTGCGATGTTTCTAAATTGGTGAATCCCTTCTTTTGTTTTCAAATTCAAAACCGGACGCAAATGCAATTCTCCTGCACCGGCATGCGCATAATAAATAGCACTTTGACCATGACGCTCCATCATTGCGGAGAATTCAGCAATATAATTAGGCAAATCACTCAATTCAACAGCGGTATCTTCAATAGAATCTGCCGCTTTATTGTCGCCAACAATACTGCCTAAAAGTCCAAGACCTGCTTTTCTCAGCTCATTTACTTTATCAATATCTGCTCCGTAAATTTTTGGCAAAGCATACCCAAAATTATTTCGTTCTAAATCGGAAATCAAAGCATTGGCCTGTAATTCAGCATCTTCCATACTGTGATACGAGGCTACTTCAAGCATGATAACCGCTTTTGGTTCTCCTTGAATGAAAAATCTATTTTTAGCCTGTTCCCGGTTGGTTTTGGTACAATCTAATATTGTGTCATCCATCATTTCACAAGTGTACAAATGGTGTTTCATTGCGGTAACCACAGCTTCTAAACTTTCCTGAATGGTATGAAAATGGGCCACTATCATCACATTATTTGTTGGCGGTAGCGGATCTACTTTCAGCGTAATTTCAGTGGTAAATGCTAAAGTTCCTTCGCTTCCACAAAGGAGTTTTCCTAGATTTATAGTGCTTTCGGTTCCTCCAAAAAGTTCCGATTTCAATACTAAATCAACTGCATATCCGGTGTTTCTTCTGTGAATTTCAGGTTTCGGAAATTCTTTTGTAATCTCTTTTTGGTTTTCTGTGTTCGAAAGTTCTTCATAAATAGTCTTGTAAATAGAACTTTCAAGCGTGTTCCCTTTTGTTTTTTCAATGAATTCAGCAGAAGTCATTTCTTTAAATACTGCCGAACTTCCATCACTCAAAACTGCTTTAATTTCCACAATTTTATCTCGGGTAACTCCGTACCGAATTGATGTAGTTCCAGATGAATTATTACCTACCATTCCGCCTATCATACAACGATTGGAAGTCGAAGTATTGGGGCCAAAAAACAATCCGTGCGGTTTTAAATATAAATTCAGTTCATCCCGAATTACTCCTGGTTGTACGGTAACGGTTTTTTTAATAGAATCAAAAGCGACAATTTTCGTAAAATGTTTCGAAACATCCACGATTATTCCACTACCTACAGTTTGACCTGCCAATGATGTTCCGGCAGTTCTAGGCGTAATTGAAATTTTATTTTTTGCTGCAAAGCGAATAATTTTTACAATATCTTCCTCTGTTTTTGGAATCGCTACAGCAAGCGGCAGGATCCTGTAGGCCGAAGCGTCAGTGGCATACAATGTTTTATGAAGGTCATCATATAAAAGAATGCCTTCTAATGATTGAGATAGTTCTTGTAACGGAGGCGTAATTGACATATTGTGGAGTGAATTGCTGTTATTTTCACAAATATAAATATATAGTGGTGTATACTTTAAAAACTAATAAGAAATATTCAAATCCTTTTATTATTTAAGGTAAAGTATTCTTTAATGTTATTTTGAAAAAACGGCAAAGAAATTGCGCTGATAAAAAAAGTCGAATTTTAAACCCATTTTATCGGGTAAATTTCACTAAAAAAACTATTTTTGAATACTTTATAAACAATACTCTAATGAAAAATCGCAAGCACACTCTTTTGCTTATTTTATTCTTTTTACTATCTTTTTCGATTGGTAACGCACAAACATCCGCTACAAATCCCAAAAATGAATTTAGAGCCGTTTGGATTGCTACAGTGGTGAATATTGACTGGCCTAAAATGAGTACTGATAATGTTGCCAAACAAAAAGCAGATTATATTGAGATTTTAGAGGCTTATAAAAAATTAAATTATAATGCAGTCATTGTTCAGATTCGAAGTGTTGGTGATGCTTTTTATCCAACCCAATTAGCACCTTGGTCCCGATTTTTGACCGGTAAAGAAGGACAGGCACCAAAACCTTATTTTGACACCTTAGCGTGGATGATTGCTGAAACGCATGCCAGAGGTTTTGAATTTCATGCTTGGATGAATCCATACCGAGCCACAATGGATTACAATACTGCACTTTTAAGTCCTCAACACGATTTTTTTAAATATCCCGAATGGATGATAAAATATGGTGGTAAATACTATTACAATCCTGCTTTGCCTGAAGTTCAAAATCATTTGACAGCTGTCGTGGAAGAAGTCGTTACAAATTATGACATTGATGCCATTCATTTTGATGATTATTTTTATCCGTATAAAATAAAAGGCGAATTATTTGACGACACTGATTCTTTCAAAAAATATGGAGATGGATTGGATTTAGCGGATTGGAGACGTAAAAATGTGAATGATTTTGTAAAAAGTGTTTCAATATCGATCAAAAAAATCAAACCGTGGGTGCAATTTGGCATCAGCCCATTTGGTGTCTGGAGAAATAAATCAGTAGATCCAAGAGGTTCCGAAACGGAATCTGGGCAAACTAATTACGATGATTTATTTGCTGATCCGTTAGCGTGGATGGAAAACAAGTGGATTGATTACCTTGTTCCGCAGCTATACTGGAGTATGGATCACCCTAAAGCTTCCTATTCGAAATTGTTGCGTTGGTGGTCTGAAAATTCAACAAATACGGCAATCTATATTGGTAACGGATCATACAAAATCAATACCGACTCTGACAAAAGATGGAATAATCCATACGAAATCCCCAACCAAATAGACATTACCAGATCATATAAAAATATTCAGGGTAATGCTTTTTTTAGTGCCAAATCATTTTTAAACAAAAATCAAAGTGTGACTCGATTACTGAAAAACAACCAATACAAATATCCTGCACTTCCTCACGTTGTTCCAAATTTTGTCAAAAAAGTAATCGCTGTTCCAAGGGCAAACGCACTGGTTAAAAATTCGATTTCTTCTAGTTTTTATGTTCCTTATCCTGAAAATAGTCAAGTGCGTTATGTGATGGTTTATGGATCTACATCTGAAACACAAATTGATGTGAATGATCCGAGCCAAATCATCAACAAAATTGCTTTCAATGAGAAAAACCCAGTTGAAATAGTAATTCCTACTTATAAATTAGATAAAAATAATTCCTGCGCCATTACATTCATCGATTTTTATGGCAATGAAAGTGAAGCTGCTTTTGTCAATTTTACGCTATAATTTTAATTGAATATAATTTGCCTTAAATGAAAACAGACAATAGACCCTGGTATTGGATTCCCGTTTTAAACTTTGCTTCAGGCTTGCCGTATGCTATTATTATTTCGGTTTCGGTAATAATGTATAAAAACCTAGGAATCAACAATGAGGATATTGGTATATATACCAGTTTACTATATTTACCATGGGTAATCAAACCGCTGTGGAGCCCTTTTATTGACCTCTATTCGACTAAAAGAAAATGGTTTTTGAGCATGCAATTACTGATTGCAGTTGCATTTTTGATTGTGGGTTTGACCATTCCTATGAATAATTTTTTCATGCTAAGTCTAGCTGTTTTTTGGATGGCGGCATTTGCATCAGCCTCTAATGATGTGGCCAGTGATGGCTTTTACATGTTGGCTTTAGAGAAAGACCAACAATCCTTTTTCCTTGGAATCCGGAGTACATTTTACAGACTTTCTATGCTTACCGGAAACGGATTAATTGTAGTTATTGCTGGTTATCTGGAACAGGAATATGGAGACAAACAAAAAGCATGGTCCTACACCATGGTAATTGTAGGATTAATTATGACGGTAATTACCATTTACAATTATTTTTCGACTCCAAAAATTGAAACAAAAATTGCAGAGGCAAAAACGGAATCAGTCCCAAATAAAAGCTTCGGAGTTGTTTTTGCTACTTTTTTTCAAAAGAAACAAATTGGTTTAGTTTTGGCTTTCATTTTATTATTCAGATTAGGAGAATCTCAGTTATTAAAAATGTTAACTCCTTTTTTAATAGATCCTATAACTGCAGGAGGCATGGGCTTAACCACACAGGATGTTGGCGTTATCTATGGGACTTTTGGCGTGATTTCGCTTACTTTGGGCGGCATCTTAGGCGGTATAGCCATTTCCAGAGATGGATTAGGAAAATGGATGTTACCCATGATTTTAGCCATGCACTTACCTATAATAGGATTCATACTATTATCCCATTTTCATCCCGGTTCCGTTTTCTATATTTATGCGACGGTGATTGCGGAACAATTTGGTTATGGTTTTGGTTTTGCGGCTTTCATGATGTACTTGATTTATGTGGCTGATGGCGAATCAAAAACCTCTCACTACTCTATTGCAACCGGATTTATGGCGTTAGGAATGATGCTTCCGGGAATGTTGAGCGGATTTATTCAAGACTATTTGGGCTATGGAAATTTCTTTATTTGGGTGTTTTTGGCAACCATCCCTGGATTAATTTTATCCCGCTTTTTGATTTTTCCTGCAAATTTCGGTAAGAAAACAGAACAAGAATAAACAAACTAGCTTTTTTTTAAACATATAAGTCATATAAGTTTATTTAAGAAAGTAAGACTCTCTTAAAAATAACTGTTTTTTCACAACCCTTTTAAATAATTATTTATTCTGTGTAATTTGACTTACGTGACTTATTTGTTTAAAATTAACATCATATTCATTTTATAATGACAATAGAACAAAAAATAGGACAATTTTTTTTTCCAGCCGTTTTCATCAATGATACTGAGGAAAACATTCAGGCTACCGAACGATTAATAAAAGAGCACAATATAGGTGGATTGACTTTTTTTCACAGCCGTGCCAGTGCAGCAACCAATTATGAAACTACAAAAAAAGTAGTCCTGAATGATGGTAGTTTTCAGCGTTTAAAAGAACTCATAATCAGATATCAAAATTGTGCTACGACTCCGTTATTAATGAGTATTGATGCCGAATGGGGATTGGCTATGCGCGTAGAAAAAACACCACAATATCCGTATGCGATTACCCTTGGCGCTTTGCCTGACAATAAAAAAAATCTGGTTTATGAAGTGGGCAAACAAATAGGTTTAGACTTAAAATCAGTTGGGATTCATTATAATTTATCGCCATTGGCGGATATCAATAACAATCCGAATAATCCTGTAATTGGCTACCGTTCTTTTGGTCAAGACAAAAAAAAAGTAACTGATTTTGCGCTGGAATATCTCAGAGGACTTAATGATACTGGTGTTTTAGGCTGTCTCAAACATTTTCCCGGACACGGAAATACTAATGTTGATTCGCATTTGGGATTACCTATTTTAAAAGAAACTCTCGAAGAATTAGTAGCCAATGAACTGGTTCCGTTTATAAAAGGAATTGAGAACAAAGTCGATTCGATTATGATTGGCCATTTGGCAGTTCCTGCTTTGAACGAAGGAAAAAACACTTCGGCAACGCTGTCAAAATCCGTGATTGAAACCCTTTTGCGCAAGCAATTGGGCTATGATGGTTTAGTGATTTCGGATGCTTTGAATATGCACAGCGTTTCTAAATTATACGATCAAAAAGGGCAACTGGAATGGGAAGCTTTTAATGCTGGTAATGATATTTTGTGCTTTGCCGAAAACGTACCCGAAGGAATACAGGAAATCCTAAAAAACGCAACTCCGGAACGGATTGAAGCTAGCTTTAACCGGTTGTGGAAATGCAAACAAAAAGCAGGTATTATAGACGGAACTTCTAAATTACTGCATCTTTCCCGGAATGCTTTTGATTTTAAAACCACTTCTGAATTAAACTCAAAAATTGCTCAAAATTGCATTACTAAAATAAAAGACACCCGCAATACCGTTACGCTTTTTGATGCAAAAAACAGAGCGAATCTAGCCAAAATAAGTCTGTATAAAAACACTGAAAATTCTTTTTTTAAAAATTTATCGGCCGCATTGCCTTGTCCTGAATTTTGCTATGAAAGAGGAGATACCATAGCCCTGAATGAATTAGATGAACTGCTACTAGATTTTGATACTATTCTTATTGCTTTGTTTGTTCCAAAAGCCAAACCAATGAATAATTTTGATATAGAGGATTTTGTATTGCAGTATTTAGAAAAATTATTTATTTCAAAAAAGTGTTTTTTATATGTCTTTGGAAACCCGTACGCATTACAGATAATTCCTAACTTAAGTGCTACTGCAGGAATCGTTCAAGTGTATCAGGATTTTTCGGAATTTCAAGAAACAGCAGCACACCAATTACTGGAAAACATGGAGTGTAAAGGAGCTCTGCCGGTGCAAATATCAACTATTGAATAGACTCATAAAATATTTGATTTTCTCTAAAAAGGACTACGGATTGTGAAAAATAGCCAAAAAATAAATTCCGAAATATTTTAAATCCCGAATGGTTTAATTTGAAAGTTCTACTAATAAAATCTACAAAAAACCAAAACTGATAGAGCAGCCACTTTAGGATATAAGGCTTTTTTTTATCTATATTGCACATCCAAACACTATAGAATGGATATAAAAATCAACAAAAATAAAGAATTATCAATAGGACAAGCGTTGGTTCCTGTTCTAGCGCTCATCATGCTGCTAGGTTTTAATGTATTCGTTTACGGTGATGATGCTTTGAGCGGAAGCAATCAATTTGTACTCTTGCTGGGTGGAGCTGTTGCAGCAATTATAGGTTTTTTTAATAAGGTTACCTATCAAAAAATGATTGATGAAGTGGCCGAGAACATCAAATCAACCGTAGGCGCTATCCTGATCTTACTTATGGTTGGAGCATTAGCGGGAACTTGGTTGGTAAGTGGCATTATTCCTTCGATGATTTATTATGGGTTACAAATTTTGAGTCCAACGGTATTTTTGCCTGCGACATTGCTAATTTGTTCTATAATTTCTATTGCTACCGGAAGCTCCTGGACCACCAGTGCTACGGTAGGTATAGCATTAATTGGTGTTGGTGGCGCATTGGGTTTTGATTTAGGAATGGTTGCAGGGGCCGTTATTTCCGGAGCCTATTTCGGAGACAAATTATCGCCCATGTCAGACACAACAAACCTCGCCCCTGCTATGGCCGGAACCGATTTGTTTACGCACATCAGATATATGATGATAACAACAATTCCTACGTATATTATTACTCTAATTTTGTTTATTATTCTGGGTTTGACAGTGGATATTAAAGGAGATGTGGATATAAAAACACTGCTGAATGATATTGAAAGTTCTTTTACTGTTTCGGGATGGTTATTTATAGTTCCCGCTGTTGTTATTGGATTAATCATAAAAAAAACAGAACCGCTAATTGCTCTTTTAGCAGGAACTCTTCTGGCTGCTGTATTTGCAATTCTATTTCAACCTCACATCATCAATCAAATTTCTGGTGTCAACAACATGACTTTACAATCCGGTTACAGAGGAATAATGGATGCCATAACAACTAAAGTAAGCATTCCTACTACAAATGAAACCCTTGCGGATTTATTTACTTCTGGAGGAATGCAAAAAATGCTGGGAACTATATGGTTGATTCTTTGCGCAATGGTTTTTGGTGGCATTATGGATGCAATTGGCGCATTGGCAACAATTAGTAAAGCCCTCTTAAAATTAGCACACACCACTTTTGGTTTATTTGCGTCTACCGTAGGGAGCTGTTTGGCATTAAACATTACAGCTTCGGATCAATATTTAGCCATTGTAGTTCCGGGTAAAATGTTTGCGAAAGCCTATAAAAATAAAGGTTTAGCCCCTGAAAACTTAAGTAGAACATTAGAAGACGCCGGGACTGTAACCTCGGTATTAATTCCTTGGAATACCTGCGGAGCGTACCAATCAGGAACATTAGGTGTGCCAACATTAGACTATCTTCCTTTTGCCTTTTTTAATCTTTTAAGCCCTTTTATGACTTTATTATTTGCTGCTTTCAACATAAAAATAAGACAATTACAAAGTGATGCGAACAATACATCTATCTAAATAAAAGTTATCATGTAACCACTAATTCTCATCATCGATTTAGAAAACATCAAAACCTAATTCTAGATTTAGAAATAAATAAGAAAATGCTGTAGCTGAAAGAATAAATGGAATATTAAAGCAGGAATTTATGATTGACAAATACAATCTAGATTTAAAAGTTATGAAGCAAATTGTAAAAGAATCAATCAGCATATACAATGAATTAAGACCTCATTATTCTAATTTCATGCTGACTCCAAACAAAATGCATTTACAAAATCAAATTAAAATGAGGACATATAAAACAAAAAACACTTACAAAAACGTTTTTGCAAGTGTTTAATTAAATATTTTTATCTAATAATCTGTATCGGTTATTCAGGACAAGACAACTTAATAACTTCGTTAGGTTTTAAAAAAACTATTGTTTCCCAATTAATACTTATATTCTCCTTAGTTACTTTGTTCAGAAGCCCAATTATCCATATAAGTTTCAAACACATTTAAAGGCACGGAACCAACCTGCAAAATGGCATCGTGAAACTTTTTGATTTCAAACTTGCTGCCTAAGCTTTTGATGTATTTAGCTTTCAATTCCGAAATTTTCAATTCCCCTGTTTTATAGGAAAGCGCTTGTCCTGGCATTGCCATATATCTTTCTGTTTCTGAAACAGAAGCTTGCTGCTCTCTTCCCCCTTTTTCCATCATGTATTGGATTGACTCTTCTCTTGTCATTATTCCGGTATGCAATCCAACGTCTGTCACTAATCGTATCGCTCTAAATAATTCTGATTTGTAGGCAGCCAATTTTTGATAAGGATCGGTGTACAATCCTAGTTCATCACCCAATGATTCGGCATACAAAGCCCAGCCTTCAGAAAAAACGGAATAGCCAGCAAATTTTCTGATTTTAGGCATGGATTGATTCTCTTGCTGTAAGGACAATTGAAAATGGTGCCCCGGAATTGCTTCATGTATAAAAAGATTGTCCATCCCCAACTTATTGAATTTAGTAGCGTCAACGATTGGAACATTAAAATAACCGGGTCTGCTACCGTCCGTTGTGCCTCTTTCATAATTGGCTGCCGACGTCGCCGCTTTAAATTTTTCAATTGCCTTCACCTCGAAGGCTGTTTTAGGAACAATATTGAATAATTTTTTCAGCTTCGGCTCTATGATGGGCAGGATGGCTCTGTAACTTTCCAATATTTCTTCGTCAGTGGTGAAAGGAAAAAAGGAGGGATCAGTCAGGGCATGATTGAAAAATGCAGTTCGGTCTCCCTGAAAGCCAATTTTTATCTTGAGGTCATCGATCTCTTTAGTAATCTGTTCCACCTCTCGAAGTCCCGTTTGGTAAATTTCATCCGGTGTTTGATTGGTAGTGGTGTTTACTCCAACAAAATATTCATACATTGCTTTTCCATTGGGCAAATCATTGTAGCCCGATGTGGTTCTGGATTTTGGCAAATAAACATTTTTTAAATAATCGGCCAGTTTTCGGTAAGTAGGGATTATTTTAGTGTTGATTGCCTTTTGATAGGCCAATCGTATCGCTTTCTTTTCTTTTGCAGAAAAGGAGCTTGGCATATTCCGAACGGGTTCATAAAAGATATTTTTAAGTGTATCTGTCGCAATTTGAGCTTCCAGCTGCGGAATCATTTTAATCACCAAGGCTTTGGGAAGTACCATTTTCATTGCAACGCCTTTGTTAAAATTAGCTATCGCAGTATCGGCCCATATCGTAAAACCATCAATTCGTTTGAGCCAGTTTTCATAATCTTTCGCTGTTTTAAATGGTTGAGAACTTTTTCCTGAACCAAGAGAAGGTAATGAACTGGGATAGCCCCTAAACTGGCTAAAGGGAATGTATTCAAGATGGAATGTTTCTCTTTCCAGGGCTTGCTTTATTTGGAGACTTACGATGTCGAAAGAAATTTTATCAAAAGAATTCAGCTTGTTTCTATCAAACGATGCTAATTGTTTTTGATACACGATGGTAAAGTCGTGTTGTTTTTTTAGGTAGGGTTCAGCGATATCGTTCGGAAATAAATCGTTGTACCTGTTGTCGCCTCTTTGTGTAGCTGTCAATGGGTTTAATAGCAAGCCTTCTTCGTAATAATTATCTAGAAATTTGCTGAATTTAGCATTGCTTGAGTTTTTTTGTGCCATTACAATTGTGCCGGTGAAAACAAAAAGCAGGACTGCTATTTTTCTAAGAAGAGATTTTAATTTATTCATATTAAGGATTATTTAGAAAATGATTTAATACTACACGCTTGATTAGTCTTTCGATTAAATGGCTGCTATTAGGGTATTTATGTTAATTTTTTTTTTCAATATGCTAATTTATGTTTTATTTTTTTAACTATTGCAATTATTTAGTTTGTCCTCAAAGCGCTATTATTTACAATACCATTTCCAGTTTGTACTTTAACTCAAAATAGTTTTGATTTACTTCTATTACTTTTATACCGGCTTCTTCAATAGCGGTTAATTCTTCTTTTTTTGATCCATCTGCATCAAAATAGAAGAGTATATTTTTATCACATTCTGTAAGTGTTTGTATTACTTTGTCTGCAAACATGTTTTTTACTTATAAAATTAGATGTGATCTAGCAATACTCTCTTTCATTTTATTCTCCACATTTGCGGCTTCAGCGAATTCGTACCATCTTTTCACAGCCTGATCAATTTGCTGGATGATAGTATTCGCCTTTTTTATATTCATTGATTTTGCTACTGTCAGTAAATCTTCTCTGGTAATATAGGTTCTCTTTCCATTAATACTTAAGTTATGCTGACTTACCCAATCACTATCAGGGCGATAGGCAAAACAAATATCATAAGCAGGAGAAAGTTCCCAATCACCCTCTTTCTTTAGTCGAAATGCAAAGTTTTTTGTATGGTCATCACAATTGCGTGCTATTACATTAAACACCATCCTTCTGTATAACTGTTCCGCTTGTGGATACGGTAGTTTTAATAAACGCATGGTTTGAAACAACTGTTCGTAACTAAAACTCGTTATTTGGTTAAAGTCATAGTGTTGCATTGCGCATAACGTTTGTATGTGGTGTTTTTGATCGCCATTTTCTCTATCAAAACGTTTCGTCATGAAATGCGCTCTACCATTTTCTTCGTATAAACGGCATTCCATCATTTCAATTCCGGCTGCTCTTGCCATCAGATAATAAGCCATTTCAATTCTACCATAGCCAGTACTTGCACCAAACTGCACATCGCTTACCGTATCAAGTTTGATTAACCAATGTTCAAATCCTTTTGGGGCATTTGTTTGTCCGGATTTTACCTGTCCTGTTTTTTCGTTATAGGCAATAATGGCTTTTGGACGAGCACCACCAGCTGAGGTTCCAATTTTAAGGATGTTCATCATGGCTTCTTGCTCGTTTTGGTTTAGATTGGCTGTAAAACCTTCTCTTTTGTACAGCATTTTTTGAGAGATGGCTACCAAGCTATCCACTTCTATATCAAAAGCTCTTTTATTGACATTAAATTGGGAAGGTTCAAATTCAAGCGCACCCATACCACGGGTTCCTATAAAGCAAAGCATTTCAACAGGGTTCATACTGTTTTCCGGTCGACCATTTTGGGCCAGCCAACTGTTAATTAATTGGTTTCCATAATCATCTGGCAATACATCTGCCAGCAATCCAGGAAGTCCTTTAAATGTTTTAATTTCTTTTAATTCTGTGAAAGTAAAAATACGTCCACGAGCATTATTGGCAGGCATTTTTAATGGGGCTAAATCCCAGTTTTTCGCCAAGAATTTTGCCTCATATTCAAAACTAGCTACTCCCGTTTCTGTATTCCAAGCAACAGCTCCCACCGTTTCATTCCATATTTTAACAAATGCCGTTGTTATCATTACCAATCTGATTTTTTATTAGAATCATTGTCACTGTTTCTCGCTCGTTGTCTTTTTTGCTGATCTAGTTTAGCTAACTCTATAGGACTTATTTGTTCTTGTATCTTGAAAACCTCCATAATATAGAGAAGGTCTAATACTCTTAATACTTGTAGCAAGGTTGGGACTGTTATTGTTCCCCCTTTTTCTAGTAAGCTGAGTGTAGAACGGCTTATATTTGCGGCTCCGGCAACCTCTTCCTGCGTTTTGTTCTGCGATAAGCGATGGTGTTTAACAAAAGCACCGATGGTTTGTGCTAAAGCGTTATCGCTCATTGCTATCCAGTTTATGTATGATGTATCATTCATAAAGTAGTTATTTATGATTTAATGACTGATGTGTCATACAAATATAGCTAATTTTAACGAAAAACTCAATAAATAACTTTAAAAGACTATTTCATTAAGAATGTTTTGGTCTTCATCTTCATCTAAAATTTCCATCGGTACATATTCTTCACAAAAGGATTTAAATTTGTCTTCCGAATTTTTATCCCAGAAAATGATTCTTTCTTGATTTAAATGCCTAAAACTTTTTTACATACTGGATATGCAAATAAAACCCGCAGTATTAGTTAAGCAACATTTTTAAAATTATTTTTCTGTTTCCAGAATTCTTCTATTGTTTTGTAATCTAAGGCGGAATGCCTTCTTTTTCTGTTGTACCAGATTTCAATAAAATCAAATATATCGAGTTCCATTTGCTCTTTTGATATAAGTTTATTACCATAAATTTGTTCGGTTTTCAAAGTCTTAAAAAAGCTCTCAGCTACTGCATTATCCCAACAATTCCCTTTTCTACTCATACTCCTTGTAACCATTTTATAGGAATCAATCACATTAGTAAACTTCTTGCTGGCGTATTGAATGCCTCGGTCAGAATGAAATACCAATCCTTTTTCAATGCTTCGGTTTTTAATAGCCATTCTCCAAGCCGCCAAAGAAGTTTCCTCTACACTCATCCCGTTACTTAGACTCCAACCTATAATTTTTCTGTCATAGAGGTCTAAAACGGTTGTTAAATATAAAAACCCTTCTTTTACTCGAATATAAGTAATGTCCGATACCCAAACTTTTGAAGGTTCTGTAACCGAAAATTCCCTATTTAAAACATTGGGTACAATTAAATACTTATGCTTAGAATTTGTGGTAACCTTGAATTTCTTGCTTAATTTACTTCGTAAACCCAGTTGATTCATATATTTAGCAACTGTAATCCTTGATAATTTATTGCCTAAAGAAGCCAACTCGGCAGTCATTCTTGGACTTCCATATCTTTGTTTTGAATTAAAATAAATGGATGTTATTTTTTCTTTAACAAGCTCAACTCTTTGTTTTCTATCTGAAACAGACCGACTTTTCCATTGATAATAACTTCTTTGACCAACTTGCAATACTTTACACATCTTTTCAATCGGAAATATCTTTTCATTGTTTCTGATGAAAGCATAAATCATCGACCGTTTTTGGAAAAGATGCCAATTGCTTTTTTTAATATATCTCGCTCTAGTTCCGCATCTTTGAGTTTTCTTTCAAGCTCAGAAATTAGCTCCTGTTCTGGCGTTTGCTTTAAATTGCCATTACCTGGAAAACTTCCTTGTCCAAACTCTTCGTACTCTTTTCTCCATTTATACAATTGTGGAGCTGTAACTCCTAATTCTCTGGCCAGTTCTGAGATGTTATGTCTCTCATAACTCAATTGAACGGCTTTCTCTTTAAAAGCTCGGTCATAAATTTTACGCACTTGTTTCATATGTTAAAATTAAGGTTTTATTCTTAACTTTTTATGCAGGTAAAGTTAGCAAGTCCATACCTATTGTTCAGTAATTACAATGATTAGCACCCCTGATGTCCTCGTAATAATAGTGTATGCAAATTCAAATGCTTCTTTTTCAAATTCTAAAGGAATATATGTTGACCAAATCACACATTCTTTTTTCAACCCTTTCAAACTCAGAATGAAATCCGATTCTACCTTTATATTTTTTCGAGATAACAGATTCCTTAAGTTATAATCTCTTTCTAAAATACAGGTGTTTTTTAGATCAAAAATTTTGTAGTGCTCGATTATGCTTTCTATTTTAGGAATAAGTACTTCTTCGGATTCACCATATACTACAATAGGTCTTGCAACTGGAGGAGTACCTTTATATGGTACAATATTAGAAGAGCCTTTCATTTTGCCAGCTTCCGTGGACCATTTATCTGTTTCTACTCAATTCAATTCTTTAGCCATTTACAGTAATTCGAGTGTAGATAGGTACTAGACCGTTTACACTAGCTTTGGCTCTCTTTGCGTAAAAGAGAATAGATACTTTTATTTTCATTGCGGTAGCCTTTTAATTAGTATTCAATTTAGATTTCTAAAGGATATCAAACAAGATGTTCAAATAGTGAAAAGGTATTTGGACAAATGTTGAACTGGTAACTTTTGAGATAGGTGTCACTTAAAAAAATAGATTTTCAGTGACACCTCAAAAGACACCTAAGTTTTGAGATTTAATGAATAATTTGATTTACCGCAAATGAAAAAAACCCCCTAAATCATAAGATTTAGAGGGGTTTGCTTCGTTTTGTATTTCTACTGGCGGAGAAAGAGGGACTTTATAATCATTTGTAAAACGCCTATTTTCAATGCCTTGTGAATTGAATTATATTTGGGTAACCGAATTTACCCCCTATTAAGTCGTGATGAATTCTATTAATTTTTGCACTGTAAAAATACGGAATAACGTAGACATATCCAATAAAATTAGGGGTAAACATCATCAAAAAATGAACAGGTTACTGAACATGTAGTGTTTCATTTATTGATAGAGTAGCGTTTAAAAAATGAACGGATAACTTAAAAAATACTGTTAAGATTATGATCACCTAAAAAAGAATTTTTTATCCAATAATCAATGGTTCAACCTGTTCAATTTTTAGGCTCGTAAATTGGCAAAATTCTTCAATGGACACGAACTCATCCTCTAGTTTGTTTAACTTAATTCTCATTTTTTGAAGTAGTCTAATGCTTTGGCGATAACTCTTTCCTGTTATGCGTTGTATGTCCTTAGGGTAGATACATAGTCTCTTGTTTTTGGATCTCATACTCTATCTATAGCTTTGATTGGGCTTTGCCTAACTTGATACCTTTGTGGTTCAACTTCTGGCACTCCATAAAAATAGTAAATAATTCCTTTGGTTTAGAAGCGGAAATTTACTCCTGTCAATGGTGGTTGTGAATGGATATTTATGTCTATTTCTGCCATTTGTGTCACAAAGTGACATACGGAATAGGAACCTCTTTTTTATCTCACTTAATAGCTTAAAATTTGTTTAGAAATCAATCGAAAGATGTTGCAACAGGATAATGATTGAGGGAATTTGAAACAATTATTAATTTAAAATTTTAGAAATTATGGCAAGGCAAAAAGGCATAATTAAGTTGAAAGGTACTATCGGCGATATTACTTTTTACAAAACCAAAGATGGGCATTTAGCACGTGAAAAAGGCGGCATTGATGCAAGCAGAATTGCGAGCGATCCTGCGTTCCAGAGAACGCGCGAGAATGGAGCCGAATTTGGAAGAGCAGGAAAGGCAGGCAAAGTTTTGAGAACGGCAATGCGAACTTTGCTGATTAATTCTGCTGATAGCAGAATGGTAAGTCGATTGACTCAATCTATGATTAAAGTCATTCAGGCGGACATGGTAAGTGAGCGTGGATTGCGAAATGTAATTGATGGTGAGGCAGAATTACTTGCCGGTTTCGAATTCAACATTAGAGGAAAGCTGGGCACTGCTTTATTTGCTCCTTTTGTGGGTACTATTGATCGTGCTTCGGGTGATATTATGGTTGATTTGTTGCCGTTTGTTCCTGCGAACATGATTGCGGCTGCAAGTGGAACAACGCATTTCAAAATCATATCTGCAGGTGCGGAAATTGATTTTGAAGCAGAAACCTTTGTAGTTGCCACTTCAGAAACGGATATTCTACCTTGGGATTCGAATCAAACTGTTGCTATCAATCATGTCAATCCGGTTACTCCGGGCAGCACAAAACCATTGTTTTTGGCTTTAGGCCTTGAATTCTTTCAAGAGGTAAATGGTAGAATGTATCCTTTGAAAAATGGCTCTTTCAATCCATTGGCATTGGTTCAGGTAAGCGGGCTGTAAGATGGTTTTTGTGTTGAATAGAACGTATTTTCCCAAGGGAACGCAAGGGGTTTTAGAATGGAACGGCACAATAGTTTGTTATACCATCGAATTGCCCTGGTTGGGAAACCAAAAGCGTATTTCTTGTATTCCCGAAGGAGAATATGTTTTGCAGAAACGATTTAGCCCAAAATTCAAATGGCACTTGCATTTGATGAATGTTCCGGGAAGAGATTTGATATTAATCCATACCGCCAATGATGCTAAAACGGAATTATTGGGTTGTATCGCAACTGTAACACTGCACACAGGAATAGGGAAAGGAAGTTTTTCCCGAAAAGCGTTAGAAAAGTTAAAAGCGTTAGTTTATAAAGCTTTGGTCTATAATGAAGAAGTGAAAATAAAAATCCAATCTAATCCTTCGACTCCGCTCATGATGACAAGGTAAAAAAGTAAAGAAATTATGAATATAGTTCAACGTGCGAAAGCACCAACCCCAAAGTTTTTTAAGGTTTTGAGAAGTATTGGAATGGCTCTATTGGCTATCAGTGGTAGTATTATTGCAGCTCCGGTAGTTTTACCTGTAGCCGTTGTCAGTATTGCCGGTTACGCTGCCCTCGCAGGAGGAGTCATTTCAATAATCAGCCAAATCACGGTTGATGATACAGCGAACCGAGAGCAGGCCATTACCAATCGATTGAAAAAAGACAATCAAAATTTACCGCGAGATGGAATCAAATAACTCCTTGCAAATCGGAACCGCATCCGGAACTTTATTGAGTGTGATGCCAAATATTGTTTCTGAAGATATTCTAAAAACGATTATCTTAGCGGTAATTGGAGCTATTATTAGTTTCTTAATTTCTCTCCTTTTAAAAGGATTGACAAAATCTAAAAAGAAATAGTCTGGTTATGATTGGTAACCTTTTCCAGACTAACTAAGAAAGCCAAGTCGTGAGACCTGGCTTTCTTAGTTTAACTTTTTGCCGCTTTGTGAAGGCTGGGATTTTCAACACTAAACTTCATCAGAAGCACAAAGCTTTAATAAAGCACTTCACTGTCATAGAAGCACGAAACCCCCGGTATAAGCAGTGGCATTTAATCTACAAACCTAATTCTGTAGATTTGAAATTAAACAAATCTATCTTACCAATTTTATCTTTGTGTATAATAATTGACAGTTTAGCTGGATGTTTAAATTTCATTTCACTTAACCTAAATGTCCATAACATAATTTTCAATAAATCCTCGTCTCTAATATTTTTGTGTTCTTTAATTCTTGTTATTCCAGAACCAAAAATTGGAACAGATACTGATTTTTGGGCATACACACGGTTTACTCTATCCCAAAAATTTATTAAAAATTCTATGTATTCAGGCATAGTTAAAACAGCTTTATTATGACTGTCAAACTTTGAAAAGGCGGTTAATATAAAATTATTAAAAACGAAAATAGTGCTTAGTTTATATTTTAATGCTTTACCTCCTAACTTTCTATTTACATTTGCATCTTCAACGTCATCATTATCTGTTTTTTGAATAATAAAATCATCTAAATCTTGAACATTCGTAGTTAAATGATTATTAATATAAATCCCATTTAATGAACTACTAGCAATAATGTTTTCATCAACAATAGTATCAAAATATTCATTAAATGGTATTACTTTAAATCCATCTTCTGAAAACAAGTCTCCGCTCTTAATAATTACTGTACTACCATCAATATCAATTTTTACATTTGTTAAATAATTTGCTCTAATCCATATTGCAAAATACACAAATATTAAAAGTATAAAAATTATGTATCCAAAACACTTCAAGTAATCTTTGTAATCTTCAGGAAAAACATTGAATAGAAGTATGAAAGATAATATACCAGATATTACTGAGAAATAAACCCAAAATTTATTTCTAACACCTTTATTAAAAAAATTAACTTTCATAATTTAATGTTTGTAAAAAAAATCACCTGCTTTACCAGCAGAATCTACGCGTAATTCTGAATCACTTAATGCAACTTTTATTGTGTCTTTTTTTAAGGGAATATGAAGAACGGGAACTTTATGTTTTGAATCTCTAAAAACAGGCAATTTATTCCATAAATTCTTCACAGTATTATTGAGTCCTTTTTTGTCAATAGTTAATAATTCTTCTTTTGATTTTAAATCTGGATATATTACAATTACCGGTAGATTTAATGTGTTGATTGCATAATCTACTTCTTCTCTTAATGCTTTAGAGTTAGAAGTATAGTCGCTTAGAAAAAGAATTAAATTTTGAGAATTTCTTAAACGTTGACGAAGTCTTGGTTTTAGAGTTGTTTCCCAATCACTGTTATCTCGCACGTTAAAAGTTGTATTGTGAGCATTGTTAAAGGGAAATAAACTATCCAATCCTTTCCACGCTTTTAACATATTATAATAACAAAAATCTTTACTTGCGTGAGCGCCTAATGATGATTCATTAAAAGGTTCACTTACATAGAAAGCTGAATAATTGTAAATTTTACTCATTATTTATTTTGATTAAATTGGTTTATACGGTGTTTTTTGGCTTTTGCCGCTAACTTGCAGATTGGTCTAACAAAATCATCACAATTTACTCTTATTTGGGTGGCTTTATATGATGAACTACAGCTTTTATTATTTTCAAAGATACATAATATACTACAAGAATTGTTTTTTTATTTCTTGCAGTAGCGGTTTAAAATGGCTCTCCGCATTTCGTTGATAAGTGCAATATTCTGATGCAATTGATCCTCTTTTTGTTCCAACAACCTCAACGCCTGAATTTGTTTTTTATGCAGCTCGTGTTCCTGTAGCATTTCATTTACCTTTAAGTTAAAATCTTTTTTAAAATCGTCGATTCGTAAAAATGAAATTACGGATCCAATTAAAAATTGGTGCCAGAAATTGGATTTCCAAAGGCTATAAGCAAGCCAGTAGACCGTTTCGGCATCCTTTTCGTCTGGGAACATAATCACAAAACTGTTGGTAAAGGGTTCTTTTTGGGGCTTTCCACTATTCATTCCTTTGTTGAGGATAAAGATTTGGTTTCCCTTGTAGGTGGTGTCTTTTTGGTGAGTCTTGATGATGAAATTCGGCATGGCGTGTTGGTTTTAAAAATTCGACCTTAATTTTTTGAAAAGAAAAAAGAGAAAAAAAGAAAGCCATAAAAAGAGCAGAAATGACGAACGGGAACGGAGGAAGGCACGACCGACTGAAAGTGAGGAATGGATGCTAAATTTGCTGGATTTTTTTCTCTTTCTTTTCAAGAAAATTGCACTATGGTTGTTGTGTAGGATTTTAACACCCCCAAGCACCACAAGGAATGGAGCTATAATGAAGCGATAGCGGAATTATAGCGGAATGAATGAGGAGCGCAGTGGCGGGGTTGCGGCAATCGAACAGCTACGCTAGACCGAGAACGGAACGAAGTTTACATAGTGTAGAGAAGGGATAGCAGCGTGAAACGGCGGGAAAAAAATATAAGTCAGCCTTTGGCGTTCCTTGATTTAGGGCAAAGTGACGTTTTTCACGTAACGGAGCCAACCCCGATGGCTGTGCGAAAGAGCAACCGCTGAAAAAATAAAGGGCGACAGACATGATACTGCTGGAATGAAGTGCAACGTAGCTTGCGGAGTATAACGGAATGAAGCGGTATTGTGGATGTAATAGCCCTGCCGAACGCAGGAAGAGAACGTGTGGAGATGAGGAACGTAACAGTGCAAAAAAACAGCTGTCCCGCCTTTTCTTTTAGCGAGACTGCTGTTTTTTTAGTACTGTGAAGTGCCTGCGGAACGGAGGGAAACCTAACTATTGATACAGTGTACCGAAGATATAGTTACACAAAATGTTCTCATGAAAATGTAAGGTTTACTGACTGGAGCTGCCGAACGGAACAAAGAGAACGACCGAAGAGAGACCGCTTGATTGCTGATAAACTCAAAGGTTCTTTTATTTTCTCTGTCATAGTATTTTATTTTTCTTAATTTTAATTTGCTTTTCGCACTTCCTTTATCAACTTCAACTTCAATTATTTCATCCGATAAAGTGCTCTTTTTTGGAAGATGGCTAATTCTGACAGCTTCCTCTTTACCCGATAAACCGAGCATTCCGCCAGCAACTTCACGCAAAGAATTACACTTTTCTAAGCAGCAAAAAACCATACTAAACAAATGATCCTTGCATTTGAAATGCTTGACATACCTATCGGAATCATGCTTTTTAACAGCTTTCTGAATCATTGAATCATCTATTAAAGAAATCAACTGTCCGAATACAGATTTAGTCGAAAAATACTTATTTTTACCCATCGTTATTTAAATTTTGCAACTCAAAATTACGATGTTTTTAAGAAGCCATTAATTTGGCTTCTTTTTTATCGGACAACAATGATTATAAATCAATTTCATTTCGGAAGAATAGTCGGTCACCAAATACATATCACCTTCTAATTTAAAAAAAGGAATTTCAGATTTCCCTTTTGCCTTTATTCCTTTATTAACGACAACGCCATTAGCTAAGGCATCCTTTAGTACTGCATCGCTTTTTTCTTTTATCTTGTCTGCAATGGCAACAAAACCAATTACAATTCCATCTACATCAATATAATGCCAAGCGTGTTCAATAGTTGTTTTATAGCCCTTTTAGATAATATATCAATTACTGTTATTTTATCTGTACTGGGAGCAATTGGAATTTGCTTTTTGATCATCCATTTTCATCACTTTTAAAATTGTAAGTAGAATATGCTTTATTCGTACAAGTTTCAATTCGTTATTTATTTGCTATAGTTTTCCAACCGCTATCAATAATTTTTGCAAAGTATTCAGATAATATTTTTTTCTTTTTGAACACCATCGTAACAGTAATACTAGAGGTATGTGTCATTTCTTTCTAAACACTACATTTCCATTCCCGCCATAGGATCATTTCCTTTACGAAATTTGTATTCACTGTTTATGGCGTAGGCCCCGGTAACAACCACTTTTTTGGTTTGATCCATTTTCGATTTAATTTCAATCATCCCATTAATTTCTGCTCCTGTTTCCACCATTACGCTTTCAAATACTCCCGGTCTTTTTTCAATCCAGATGTAAGAAGCATTTTCTTCTCTTATGACCGCATCACTAGGTATAAATAGACCTTTTATATTGGATTGTGTCAATCTTGCAATTGCTTGCATTCCGGGTTTTAATAGCAAATTTTGATTAGGTATTTCCATTCGAATTAAAAGCAATCTGGTATCCGGATTTATTTCAGGATTGATGAAGGAGATTTTTGAAATGATGGATTTATCAGGAAAATCAGTAAATGAAACTGTGGCTTTTTGTCCAAGTTGCATGATTTTTGCATAATTTATATTTACCTGTGTTTCGAGCCAAAGACTATTTAAATTCGACAATTTAATTATACCAGCACCCTCCATTGCATAGCTGCCTTCTGTTGCTATTATCTCTGAGATAGTTCCACTGCTATTACTATAAAAAATAGTGTACGGAGAAATTTCTTTATTCGATTTTATAGTCTCAATTTGGGCATTGGATAAACCAAAGAATAATAGTTTTTGTTTGGCAGCAATAAGCATCGTACGTGCATTTTTTCCAAAATCACCCGGCATGGTAAGTTGTTTATATGCTGTGAAGTAATCTTGTTTAGCAATAGCAATATCTTCGCTGTACAATTGATATACTGGTTCGTTTTTAGCAACATAATCTCCCACTGTTTTGAAGTATAATTTTTCAATTCGCCCCATTGCTCTGGCAGAAATGGTATTAATTTTCTCTTGATTAATTGTTAAAACTCCTGTATAATTTTGCTCTAAACTGCTTTGAGTTGTTGCAATAGTTTGCATGGTGATGTTCCCCAATTGCAGCTGCTGTTTACTCAAGCTTATCTCATTTGCAGCTGTGTCGTCACTTTTTATAGGCGTTAAATCCATATGACAAATGGGACATTTTCCTGGTTTATCTTCCTTTACTTGAGGATCCATAGAACAAGTGTAAAAAATAATTTCTTTACTTTTATGTGCGCTATGGTCTTCTTTGTTCTTGGTATTGCAAGCTATAAATACAGTAAGTAGCAGTGATAGCGTGACTATTATTTTTATGTTTTTCATAATTTTTCAGTTTTAATAAAGCTTTCGCTATCAATTAAATAGTGTGCATTTTTAGCGAGGATATCTTCAACAGAAATTCCACTGATGATTTGAATAAAATCATCTATTTCAATTCCTGCTTTTACTACAGTTGCTTTAAAACCATTATTCATTTTTATAAAAACGATTTTCTTGCTGCCAATACTCACTAATGCTTGTTTTTGTAACCAAACAGCTTTCGTCGGATTTGTTTTTACAAAGCCTTGCAATCGCAGACCTATGGGAAATTTTAGTTTATTGTTGTTAAAGTATACCCTAATTCTATTGGTTTTATCTGCTGGATTAAATTGAGTTTCAATAAAATTTATTTGTGCATCGATGAATTCGTTTTTGTCTAATTCTGTCGTGATTTTGATAGATTGATTGGTTTTAATTAGACTATTGTATCCTTGGCTAACATTAAAGATACCCCATACTTTATTGGTATTTACTAATTTAAAAACGACTTCTCCTTTTTTTATGTAATTTCCTTCCTTTATGTTTAATATTTCTGTATTGTTACTTGCAGTTTGCATTGTCGAATTGCTTGTATTATCCATTTTTTCTGTTCCTTGAACAATTCCAGAAGCTGGACTGTAAATTGAAACTAGAGGATTTACTTTTTTGGAAGAAGACAATGTGTTTATTTGCTTATTTGTCATTCCATAAAGCAATAATTTTTTCTTTGAGGCTTTAATAATTGACGTATTATCGGAATCATTGGAAACTAAATAAATAAAATTTTGCTGTTCTGTCAATAATTCAGGGCTGTATAAATCAAATAATTTCTGTCCTTTAGTTACTTTTTGGTACTTGTAATTGACATACATTTTTTCTATTCTTCCACTGATTCGAGCAGCAATATTTACGGAGGAATTTGGATCATAGGCCACTATTCCGGGTAAGTTGATCTCACTGCTTAATGTAGTGTCTTTGGCTGTTGTAGTTTGATAATCCCCGACGATAAAATTATCAGTAGGTTTTAAAAAATTGTCAATAGAATTGTCTTCCTCAGCTTGACTTTCTGTTATTTTTTTCACCAAAGTCATTCCGCAAATAGGACAGTTTCCGGGTTTATCTCTAATGATTTGAGGGTGCATCGAACAAGTATAAATCTCGCTTTGATGTTCCAATTCCGAATGACTGTCTGATTTTATTGTAAAGAAATAGACAGCAAATCCTATACTAGAGATTACGATTAAAATTAAACTATATTTTAAATATTTATTCATAATTATTTGATTTCTAGTTGTTTTTCGATTTCTACTTGTGTGCTTAAAATATTTTGTAATTTATCCAGAAGATCAAGTTGGGCCATATTTAATGCTTCCCAAGCATCCAAGACTACAAACAAATCTCCCGTATTATTCTGCCAAGCTAATATTGCAGTATCATAGTTTCGTTTTAAGGCAGGAATGATATTTTTTTCAGCAATATCATATTGTTTTTTTAGGTTTATCAATTCGGTACTCATACCCGAAATCATTCCTGCTGCTTCATTCAAAATCATTTGCTTTTGCCAGTTAAGACCTTCATTCTTGATTTTAAAACTGTTGATATTGGCTTTATTCATTTTTGTTGACCAAGGCATTGGAATAGTAATCATCCCCATCAGAGAAAATTGTTTTGGCTGTTCTCCAAAGGCGAACATATGGTCGTATTTTACACCAAACTCTGGCAATAATTTTGATTTTTCAGTTTCAATTTTTAATTGATTTAATACCATTGTTTTTTCAATAGCTTTAACATCACTTCGGTTTTGGGAAAGTGAAATTGTATCTGCTTTTATGGCATCAAAATCATTTAATTTGTAAGCTTCATCTATTTCAAACGAAGTGTTTTTGTCTCTAGCCATCAATGTATTCAGCATAATTCGCTTCTGGGAAATATCGTTTTTTAACATTACAATCATACTTTCTAATGCACCGTATTGCGATTTTGCTTTGTAATAAGTTGGTAATTTATCCATATTATACTGATAGCGTATTTCCATACTTTTTATCATATATCCTAAGAGCAATAAATTATCATCCGCTATTTTTATTTTTTTATTTAAAACCAGCCATTGGTAATAATTTGTTTTTGCCAGTGCCTTTAATTGATTAATTGTGTACTCTTTATTTTCTTTTTCAACCGATGACATGGCGTTCATGTAATTGAAATCAGACTTAAGTTTTCTGGCATTCGGGATCATTTGTGTAACGCCCACCATGTAAGATCCCATGCCCGGAGACATTTCACTTGCTTTCCACATTTTGGTATTGTAAGGTGCCATAAAAAACCCAGTTTCCACTTGTGGTGCCATCCAACTTTTGGCACCTTTTGCAGCTGCATCCATACTTTGAATATCAGCATCATACATTTTTAGTTGTGGATTATTTGTTCTAATATTAGTCAAAACAGCATCCAACGAAAGTGTTTGTGCCACCATATTAGCAGTACTTAAAATCAAACAGCTTATTGCGATATAATAGTTATTCTTTAACATCTATAAGTTCTATTTTGCCTTTTGTTTTTAATTCTCGAAGTTTCACCATCTCAAAAACTATAGGGGTTACTAATAATACATAAATTGTTGAGGTAATTGTACCCCCAATGAGTGGAACCGTAATTGGCAGCATCACATCGGCACCGGTTCCTGTTGCCCAAAGAATAGGGATTAATCCAAATAAGGAAACAGAAACGGTCATCAATTTTGGTCGCAACCTTTTGGCAGAACCATCAATAATGTACTGTTTCAAAATTGCTTCTGTAATTGTTGCCGCACTGTTCCCGTGTTTTTCTACCATTTTATTCATTGCTTCATTTAAATAAATAGTCATTAACATAGCGGTTTCAATTGCCATTCCAAACAATGCTATAAAACCAACTGCGACTGCAACGGATAAATTTATTCCATAAAAATAGACCATAAAAATCCCCCCAATTAAAGCAAACGGTACGGTTATCATTGTAATCAGTGCTTCTTTCATGGAACGATAAGTGAAGTACAGAATAAGGAAAATAATGATTACAACTATAGGTAAAATCAGGCGTAATGTTTTATTGGCTCTGATTTGGTTTTCCCACTGTCCACTCCACTCCACATAATAACCTTTTGGCATTTTAGTGATCATTGCATTCAATTTTTCTTGTGCTTCTTTTACGGTACTTCCTAGATCACGATCTCGTACATTAAATAGTACACTGCCTCGTAGCATTGCGTTTTCGCTATTTATCATTGGAGGACCATCGCTTATTTTTACATCGGCAACGGCTTCCAATGGAATAGGACCAAACTCCATTGTTTGCACTTGAAGTTTTTTTAATGCCTCAATACTATTTCTGTATTCTTGAGCATATCTTGCATTTACCGAAAATCGTTGTCTTCCCTCAATGGTTGTGGTGAGTTTCATGCCGCCAATAGACGCTTCTACCACGTTGTTTATATCATCTATTGTAAGTCCGTATCTTCCGATAGCCTCTCTTTTTGCCTCGATATCGATGTACTTTCCGCCAGTAATCGGTTCCGCATATAAATCTTTTACGCCAGAAGTACCTTCAAGGGCTTTTTTTATTTTTTGAGATAAAACATTTATCGTGTCTAAACTTGCTCCGTAAATTTTTATTCCTACATCGGTTCTAATACCAGTAGCAAGCATATTAATCCTATTAATAATGGGCTGTGTAAAACCATTCGTTACTCCTGGAATTTGAAGTTTATTATTTATTTCATTAACAATATCTGCTTTCGTTTTGTCTTCTCTCCATTCGTGTTGCGGTTTTAGCAAAACAATCGTTTCAATCATACTTATTGGACTGTTGTCGGTTGCTGTATTAGCGCGTCCGGCTTTTCCCAAAACATGAGCCACTTCGGGTATTGATTTTATCAATTTGTCTTGCACTTGCAAAATTCTTTTTACCTCAGAATTGGATACATCTGGTAATGTTACAGGCATAAAAAGTACGGACCCTTCATCTAAAGGCGGCATAAATTCGGTTCCCAAACGGGTAAACATTAAAACGCCAATCAGGAGCGCAATTATATTAATACCTAATACTGTTTTCCTCCATTTTAAACAAAAAATCAAAATAGGTGTGTAAATGTTCTCCAGTTTTTTGTTAATTGGATTTTTGTTTTCTGGACGAAGTTTGCCTTTAAGCAGAAAACTAATTAGGACTGGAGTAAGAGTAATCGCTAAAAAAGCATCTACTATAAGTATGAACGATTTGGTCCAAGCCAACGGGCTGAATAATTTACCTTCCATACCCGTGAGAAGAAATACAGGTAAAAAGGAAGCAATCACAATGAGTGTTGAATAAAAGACCCCTGGGCCAACTAATTTTGAAGACTTTTCTATAAGTTGTAACTTTTCTTCAGAAGATAAGGGGTCGTGTTCTTTTTTGAATATATTTTTTATTTTATCTATCATTTTATTTCCGAATTATTTTGATTGCTGTCTATTTTCTCTTGCTCCTCCGAAATTGTCCTATAGGCATTCTCCACCATTACAATTCCGTCATCGACGACAACACCAATAGCTAATGCAATTCCAGTTAATGACATGATATTAGATGATATCCCAAAGGCTTCAAGCAAAATAAATCCAATAGCTACTGATATAGGCAATTGTATTAAGATAATTAAAGCACTTCGCCAATGAAAAAGAAAAAGTAGTATAACAATTGAAACAACAATCATTTCTTCAATTAAAGTTCCTTTCACCGATGCGATAGCTTTTTCAATCAATTCACTTCGGTCATAAGACGTTTTAAAAGAAACGCCTTCAGGCAATCCTTTTTCAACTTCTTTCATTTTTAATTTAACCGCTTTTATCACTTCATCTGCATTTTCACCATAACGCATGACTACAATTCCTCCCACAACCTCACCTGTTCCATTTTCGTCAAAAATTCCCAAGCGTAAATCGCCACCCATTTGTATCGAGCCAATGTCTTTTACTTTTACTGGAACAGAATTATAATTTTTAACAGCAATTTCTTCTACATCTTTTATGTTTTTTATGTAACCCAAACCTCTTACTATGTAAGACATGTTGCTCATCTCAAATTTTCGACCACCAACATCATTGTTATTTGCTTTCACTGCATTCATCACTTCCATAATATTCACATTGTAATATTGCATTTTCAGTGGATCTAACACTAATTGATACTGTTTTTCAAACCCACCAAATGATGCTACCTCAGCCACGCCGGGAACAGTTTGTAATGCAAATTTTACGTACCAATCTTGCAAGGCTCTTTGTTCTCCCAAGTCCATGCCGTTAGTCTCTAAATGATACCAAAAAATATGTCCTACTCCAGTTCCATCTGGTCCTAATGTAGGCACTACATTTTGAGGCAACAATCGTTGGGCATAATTTAATCTTTCCAGTACCCGAGTTCTTGCCCAATATATGTCTACATCATCTTCAAAGATGATATATACGAAACTCATCCCAAACATAGAGGAGGCACGAATATTTTTGATTTTTGGAATTCCTTGTAAATTGGAGACCAATGGATAAGTAACTTGATCCTCGATGACCTGAGGACTTCTTCCCATCCATTCGGTAAATACAATAACTTGATTCTCTGATAAATCAGGAATGGCATCAATAGGGTTTTGTTGCACGCTGTAAATACCCCAAGCGAGTAAGCAAGCTGAGACGAGTAAGACTACAAATCTGTTTTTTAGTGAAAATGAGATTAATTTTTCTACCATAATATTTATTATTCTACTGAAAGACTATCTTTCGTTTTTTTAATCCAATTGATTATTTCCTCTTTTTGTGTTGGCGTCAAAATGGCATTTTTATGAATTAATGTGTAAGATCCCAAAGGCATTTCATCGGATTTTATTTGTTTGATGATAGCTTCTAGTTTGTTTTCTTGTTTTCGTTTGGAGTACTTTCCAAACTCATTAAAGTTCAAATCCTTTTTACCATCTTTAATGTGTTCTTCCATAAAAAACCGTGCGGGCTGAATGTAAGAATATAATGGATAATTGGTATTGTTACTATGACAATTGTAGCAAGATATCCGTAAAATAGTTTCAACATTTTTAGGAACATCATACATTTTTGTAAAATTTGCAGTTAATTCCTGCTCATAACTTTCATTACGAGCAGGTTGATATAACTGCATCAACAAAAAAATTACAAACCCAATTACAAGTATTTTCTTGATGATTTTTTTCATATGAAGATAATATTTGTTTTTTAATGGAATATGGTATCGCCATTCTTCAATCTAATTTATGATTTTGGAATCATGGCGATTTCATTTTATAATTGTTTTTTCATAGAACCGCAAGTGAGCATTTTCGAACCGTAATAAGGATTTTTTATTTCTTTGTTTTCACTTATCCAAATCGCCCCTTTTCCTTCATCATACATAGGACAAAAGTCTTGATATAGTTTTTGTTTTGCTCCAAATATTTTTATCAAATCATTCACATCTTTACTCAACATCGCAAAATGTTCTCTTTGGTGGTCAATTTTTCCACCATTATCGCCAATGTGTTCTGCATGTTCTTTCGCATCATCGGCAATATCGATATATTCTGTTTTCAATTTTGGACCTATTAAATTGGTATTGACTTTATTGAAAGTGGCATATAATGCTTTACTCGCGTCGGCTGCTCCTTTTGTATCGTCTTTTGTGAGTGCGTTTTTTACTTTTAAATAATTAGAAATTATTTCATTTGTAGAAAATGTTGTCTGGGTAACCGACGTAGCTTCAGTATTTACTTCAACTGGTGTCGCATCATTGTGACTATGACTTCCATCAGTATGATCATGAGTTGCTTCATTTTGTGCAACTGGTTCGGTTAATTCCATGCCACATTTTGAGCATTTTTCACCTTTTTTTCCTGTTACTTCGGGGTGCATAGAACACGCATACAATTGTGAAGTACTTTCTGTTTTTTCTGAATCAGTAGTTACAGCTTCTTTATTTTTTTGGTTACAAGAAACTAGTACAAATGCCATTGCTATGGCTGATAGGATTAGATTTTTCATTTTATTATTTTTTTAGAATTGTTAATTGTTATTATTGCTATTGGTAACATTTTTTATTATTGGCTTCTTACTTTTTAGACTTTTTTTTAGTCATTTCCTTTCCGAATTTAGGACATTCCCCTTAAGTGTCTGAAATAGAGCCGTCCATTGGGCAAACATATTTTGTCACAATTTTTCTTTTAGGTTGACTATCTTTTGTAGTTTGGGTAACTATTTTTTCGGTGATTTTACCATTTTCATTGCGCATTTAGAATATTCTCCTGGTTTATCAGAAGTTGAGCCGTCCATTGGACAAACATATTTCGTTACAGTTTTACTCTTAGGTTGACTTGCTTTCGTAGCGTGGGGATTAATTTTTTAGGGGATTTTTGTCAATTCCATTCCTCATTTACTACATTTTCCTTGTTCTGAACTTACTTCATCAAGATGCATCGGACAGCTGTAAGTTGTTTTTTGAGCATCCTTTTGCGAAGATTTTGTAGTTTCTTGAGCTGATGCCAATGTATTTACTGCTAAGAATACGCTTAGTACGATAATTAATGTTTTCATTTTTAGTTTAAATTAATATGACAAAGGTCTTTCAGTTATTAAATTGAATGATTGTAATGTTTTACAACAGATTTGTAACATTTACAGATTTTCTAATCCAACCCTATCATTGTACTTTAAAATTTTGAATTGTGAAGGCGTATATCCTGTTTCTTTTTTGAACTGATTAGACAGATAAGACACACTGCTATAGCCCATTTTATAGGCTATTTCAGATATAGAAATTTCATTGTTTGAAAGAAATCCTTTTATTTTTTCAATCTTATGGTCTATATAAAATTGCTCTATGGTTTTGTTTTCAGTTTCAGAAAATACATTACTCAAATAATTATATTCTTTATTTATATTAGATTGAATATAGGTTGATAGCTTCAAATGTTGCAATTCCTCATTTTGGTTAACAAAACTGTTCACTAATGATTTGATTTTTTCTACTATTTTTTCATTTCCTTTTTTAATAATTGTAAATTCAAATTGGGCGAAAGCCTTTTGAATTTCATCTATTTGATGTTTTAAAAGCTCTTCTTTTATTTCAACTTCGCCTAATTCGATAGCGACAATGTTATAACCAAATCTTTCTAACTCTGATTTGACTATCATCGTACATCGATTACACACCATATTTTTGATATATAGTTTCATTTTACTTAATCGTTTCTATTGTTTTTCCACAACTCAACATTTGTGAACCGTAGTACGGATTTTTAACTGTATTTTCTTTACTCAACCAATTGGCATCTTGCATCGGACAATATTGATAATAAACCGGTTCAGTAAATTTTGAAACTTTTATTAGCTCATACGTGTTTTTTGATAATGATTTGAAAAGTTCTCTTTGCTTTTGGATCTCTTTTGCTTCAGAAATATTTTTTGCATCAGCAGTTAAGTCTTTAAAAACTTTCATCCACACCATATGGACATCCATTTTCAATGTTTCCATTTTTACAGAAGATATAGCTCTTAATAAATCCATTGCCTTCATAGAAGCCGTTTTTCCGTCTGTTTTTACCAAGGCATCTTTCAATAAGAAATAATTGTCGAAAACTGATTTTAGTTGGTTTGTTTCTTGTTTTTCAGACACAGAAGAATCTTTAGATATTTTCATTCCTGCCGTTTCCATTTTAGTTTCTGTGGGTTTTGCTTCCATTTTTACTGCCACTTTTGCTACGCGATCATATTGACAACATTCCGGAAGTTTTGAATATGCAGCATCTGGAGCAAGAAATTTATTACTGTCATAACCCGCAAGTGCAATACGTTTCAGTATTTCGTCTTGATTGGTCTTTTTAGTATCATAAGTAAGTGTAGCCATTTTAGTGTCTTTATTCCAATCAACATTTGCAATTTTTTTGAGATTTCCTGCTTTTTCTATGGTAGTTTCGCACATTGCGCAATTCCCGAATATTTTTACGGTTTCGGTTTTAGCGTTTTTAATTTGCGCGTTAACGACTATGACTGATAGCAATAGAGTTATTGCCATCACTATTTTTTTTAGTGATTTCATTGTAAATTAATTTTAAATTGAATTAGTTAAACAAGAACAAAATGACCACACAACAAAGCCATACTTTTGAAAATGAAATTAACTGAGAAATTAAATGATTTAAAGCAATAATTGCTTTTTATTTGACACAATTATGGATATCAAATTTAAAATTTAGCCTATTTTTGGTATAAGCCATAAAGAATTGAAACCAGAAGAAATGGAGGTTTCGTAATTGTAAAAATTTTGTTTTTCTGAAAAGAAATTAAATATATTTTTATTAAAATTCAATTCATTAATAAAAACAGATGTGTTGCAAGAAGAGGCACAACCACATTTAGAATGGCTGCATTTTCCTCCGCAACCCTGGTCGTTTTTGGTTTTTGAATGACTATTGTCTTTACAACAATCCTCTTTATCCATTTTTGAGGAAGTCTCTTTTGAAGAAGAATGTTTCGATGAATTATTTTCACACGCAAAAGTTACTGCCGGCATCAAGAGGAAACCAAGAACAACGATTAATAAAATGTGAAACTTTTTCATTTGTGAAAAAAACATGAATATTATACCAAAGGTATAGAAATAATCTTAATACACGTTAAAGACTTACTGTTTTTTTACAACTACTTAGCTTTAATTTTTATTCTCATTAAAAGTATTATTAAGGAAGCGAATAGATGAAGACTAAACTACTTTAATCTTTGTTATGAGTGTTAATCTCATCTATGTAAAATTTTAAATCATATAAATGGATTAATTCCTCATCGTTATCCGGTATTTGCGCCAGTTGATACAAAAATTGCAGTTTTTGAGGAAAACTATTATACCGAAATTTTGAGTTTTCTCATCATGCTCTTAGATAGAAATTTGAATTCACTAGCTTTTAATAATATCTCATCGAAGATATGCGCTGTTCAAATCCATCGATAATTTTATCAAATTCTTTCGTTGATTCAATGAAAGTGATACATTTTCAATTCTTCATTTGGGATGCGTTATCTATTAAATCAGTTTACTGGTTTCATAATCAATAATTACATTTTGTTTAATTTATTAAAATTATTAGTATAGATGTTACAAGTATTCCGTAAATTAAAGACAATCTTTTTTATGTTCTGGTGTTTGAATGGAGTAATGAACATAGTTTTTCGGTGTTTGTAAAAAAACGTCTATCTTTTTACAATATGCATTCTTAACTTTGAATCATAACCAACTCTAAAACTTCATTCTTTGGATTCTAACCGCATTTATAATTGCCAATAAAGCCACGCCCACATCGGCAAAAACGGCTTCCCACATTGTGGCTAAACCACCCGCACCCAAAACTAAAACAATAGCTTTTACTGAAAATGCCAAACCAATGTTTTGATAAACAATTTGTTTTGTTTTCTTGCCAATGTTTATTGCTGTGAAAATTTTTAAAGGCTGGTCATTTTGAATAACAATGTCGGCAGTTTCAATTGTTGCATCACTTCCTAAGCCGCCCATTGCAATACCAGCATCGGCAAGGGCAACTACTGGCGCATCGTTTACTCCATCGCCAACGAATGCAATTTTTAGGTTTTTCATTTTTAATTCTTCCACTTTTTCTACCTTGTTTTCCGGTAATAAATCGCCATATGCTTGGTCTATGTTTAATTCTTTTGCCACTGCATCTACAACGGCTTGTTTATCGCCCGAAAGCATTACGGTTTTCACGTTTATTTTATGTAAACTCTGAATTGCTTCTATGGCATCTTCTTTAATTTCATCAGCAATTAAAAAATACCCTGTATATTTTTGATTGATTGCAATAACGATAATCGTGAAAGGTATCGTATCGATTGCGACATCATAACTGATGTTAAATTTTTTCATCAGCTTTACATTTCCTGCCAAGATTTCCTTTCCGTCCACTTTTCCTTTAAGTCCATGTCCTGCAATTTCTTCTACGTCAGTAACGATAGCATCTTTTTCTGAACCTTTTGCGTATTCGATTATAGCTGTTCCAACTGGATGGGTCGATTTAGTTTCGAGCGCGGCTGTAAATTTTACTAAGTCGGCTTCGGAAATATCTACAGCAACCACTTTTTGTACTTTGAAAACCCCTTTGGTCAGTGTCCCTGTTTTGTCCATAACCACTACTTCAATGGATGCCATTAGATCTAGAAAATTAGATCCTTTAAACAAAATTCCGTTTTTGCTTGCTGCACCAATGCCACCGAAATAGCCTAATGGAATAGAAATAACCAATGCGCATGGGCAGGATATAACCAAGAAAATTAAGGCTCTGTACAACCAATCACTGAAAATGTAGTTTTCTACAAATAGTATTGGAAGCAAACAAATCCCGATGGCAAGAAACACTACTGCTGGCGTATATATTTTGGCAAACTTCCTGATAAATAATTCCGTAGGGGCTTTTTTGGCTGTTGCTTCCTGCACCATTTCTAAAATTTTAGATAATTTACTATCGGTGTAGGCAGTTGTTACTACGACCAGAACTACGGTATTTAAATTAATCATTCCGGCAAGAACGGTATCGTCTTTTTGTTTAGTGTCTGGTTTGCTTTCTCCTGTTAGTGCTGCGGTGTTAAACGAGGCCGTATCAGAAAGTAGTTTTCCGTCTAATGCTAGCTTTTCTCCTGGTTTTAATTGAATAATTTCGCCAATGGTGATTGTGGATGCTTTTTTTATAGTCGCATTTTCTCCATTCATTACTGTTGCTTCATCAGGTCTTTGGTCTAATAATAATTTGATGTTTGTTTTTGCTCTTTGAACAGCCAAGGTTTGAAATACTTCACCAATGGCATAGAAAAGCATTACCGCAACACCTTCGGGATATTCACGAATTGCAAATGCACCAATGGTAGCAATGCTCATCAATAAAAATTCCGAAAACACTTCTCCTTTGCGAATACTTTCGAATGCTTCTTTTAAAACGGGGAAGCCTACAGGAACATAGGCAACTCCATACCAAATTATCCGAACCCAACCTGTAAACCATGTTTGCGTAAAATAATTGTCAAAACCAATAGCCCCAAGGAGTAAAATGAAAGAAATAATTGCGGGCAAAAACATTTTAAAAGTACTTTCATTCCCGCCTGAAGGGTCATGGTCGTGACCGTCATCATCAGCATGTTCGGATTTGTAGTCAACGGTACAACATCCCGTTTGTTTGTCGGTTTTGTTGTTTATTTTTTCTTCCAGTGTGCAACAAAGCTGTTTGCCGTTTGCATCGTATTTATGTTTGTGTTTCATTTTTTTTATATAATATGTTAACAACAATTATCTCCCGCCTGTATTGGTGGACATTTTACGGAACCGTAGCTACAATAAACACAACAATCACCCTCTAATGGTTTGATTATTGTTTTACATTTTACGCATTCGTAAAAGAATTGGCACGCGTCGGTTGGCATTAATTCCTCTTTTTTGTTTCCGCAGTTGGGGCAAGTTAAAGTTGATTTTAATTCAACCGTTTTCCCTTCATAGATTGTACAAGTTTTGCAATTTCCGTGAAGTTTATTTTGGTAATAATTTACGATTGTAGCAATCAGAATCCCAAACATTCCGGTATAAATTAAATAAGCTGGATTTTCTATTTTGCTAAAATAATAAGCAAAGAATATTACTATTCCACTCGGAATCGCGATCAGCAAAGAATACAAACAAAGATGTTTTCGGTAGGAAATGTAAAGTCCGCCAATTGAAATTAAAACCATCGATTGAAAAATCCACATTGTCCAACCTCCAAATAGTTCTATACTTCCAAGTCCCAGTGCTGATGCCCCGAAAGCAAATAATGGAAAACAACAAGGGGAAAATAGTGCCGTAATGAAAAGCCCTATTGTTCCTAGTTTGTCGATGTTTGCTTTTAGTTTCATATTTTTAATTATCGTAAGGGTTCTAAAATTATTCTTCCCCTTTGTTAGTCAATTTTGCATTTACAAAGAAGGCTCCTTTTGTTGCGATTTTAGCATTGGCTGGAATGTTTTTTACTAATGTGATTGCGGTATAGCCCATATTCGAAACGCCTTTTACCACTTCAATTTTTTCGAAATTGGTATTTTTTGATTCTTGTTCTTGACCTTTTGCTTTAGGTTCTTTCTCTGTTTCGACTTCTTCTGGTTTTTCTTCTTCGGCTTGTTTATTGGTAACAACAAAAATATAATCTTTGCCATCTGCACTCACAATTGCATCGGTAGGTACTGCACTTGTAGTTACATCATTTAAACTTACAATTGCGGTTATATTCATTCCATCAATTAGTCCCGATTTATTGCCTTGAACTCTAGCGTGCACGGGTATTGATTTACTATCGTTCTCAAAAGAGGCACCTATTGAATATACTTTTGCATTATAATCTTCGCCTGAATTATTGGTTATTCTGAAATGTATAATTTGTCCTACTTTTAACATTGGCAAATCTTTTTCGAAAATATTCAAATCCAAATGCAGCTGCGAGTTGTCTACAATTTCGGCAACGGGAGATGATACATCTACATAACTGCCAATTTTGGAAAAGATATTACTAACAGTACCACCGATAGGACTTGTAACGGACAAAGCAGAACGTAAATTACCATTGTTTAAACTATTTGGATTGATGCCCATCAGTTGGATTTGTTGTTGCAATGAAGCTCTTCGAGTTCGCATTGATTTTAGTTCCGCATTCGCGCTTTGGTAATTTTTTAAAGCTCCAGCGTTTCCTTCGTTGAGTTCTTTCTGTCTGGCCACTTCTTGTTCCGCAAAGGTAATTTTACTGGAAGTACTTAAATATTCTTCTTGTAACTGTATAAATTGTGGATTGGCTATTGTAGCGATCACTTGCCCTTTTTTTACAAAATCGCCCAACTGTACATAGATGTTTTTTATAACACCACCGTACATAGAAGTTGCATTGGCTTTGTTGTTATTAGGCACTCGCAATGCGCCATTAGCTTTAAGTGTAGCCGTTAATTGCTTTTGTTCAATAGTTCCGTATTGAATGTCTACAGTTTTTATTTGTTCGGCTGTGAGCGAAGCAATTGTTGGTTCGGCTTCTTCTGTTGTTGCTTTTTGTTCCTCTTCTTTTGGATTAGTTTCTTTATTACCACAGGAAATCAGAAGTAAGCAAGTGGCAATAAGCAAAAGATAATTCTTATATTTTATTTTTAAAGATTTCATTTTTTTTAAATTTATTTGTTTGTAAAATAATTGTATTCAATAATTGCTTGGTTGTATGCATTTAGATTATCTAAATAATTTTTTCGTATTTCGATGGCTTGGCTTAAATAAATTGAAAAATCAGCATAACTTATTTCTCCTGCCTGATAGGATTGATTTGCAGCTTTTATAATTTCTTCGGCTTGTTGCAAACCCAAAGTTTCGTAAAATTGTAAACCTTGTATGCTTTTTTCCACTTCAGTTTGATATTGAGCTAAAGAAGATTTAAGTATTTGTGTTTGGTATTGCAATTGTTGTTCTTGTACTTCTTTTTCAGTTTTGGCAGCTTTTATTTTGTTTTGATTGGCTCCGCTTCCAAAAATCGGAAATGAAGTTGAAAATGAAAAACCACTAAAAGGATCTTCAACACCGTATAATTTTTGCGAAAAGACACGACCGGAAAATTCAGGTAAACGATTGCTTTTTTGAATAGCAATTTCGCTATTGGCAATCATTACATTTTGTTGTAATAAAAGAAGGTTTGGATGGTTGTCTGACGAATTTTGCATGCCGTATTCTAACTTTTCCAATGATTTTGGAAGTGGCAAAATCGCTTCTGAACTATTCAATAATTGCATTAATGCTTGTTGTTGCATTACCATTTCTTTTTGAAGTTGTGTGATGTTGGTTTCAATTTCTTTCAACTTTACGTTTGCCGAAATTTTTTCGATACCAGCGCTTTCTCCTGTTTTTACTTTTACTATTGTAGTTTTTAGCAATCCAATATAAATACTGTCTAATCGCTGAAATAAAACCGTTTTGTCCTGTAAATACCATAATTGATAATATACAGAACGTATATTTTTTTTCAATTCCGTATTGATTACTTCTTTGTTAAATTCATAGTATTTAGTTTGCTCACGATAGTAATTTTTCTTTGCTTGATTTACCTGTGGCATATAGAAACTTTGTTGTAATCCGATTTTCCAAATTCCCGTTTTATCCGAAGGTCGCAGATCTTCATTTTCTACAAAGATGCCCGTTTTTGGAAATTCCTTGTTTCCCTTTATCAAAAGCTTATTTTTTGAAATTTGCGATTGATTAATATTGTTTTGCAAATTATCTTTTAATCCTAAATTCAGAACATCATCGATACTTTTTCGTGATTGCGCCTGACTAGTATTGAATGATAAAAACAATCCAATAAATAAAATTGTTGCAATTGATTTCATTCCTGGTTTTCTTTTTAATTTAATTTTTGTATTAAAAATAATATAGAGCAAAGGCAAAACAAATAATGTTAAAAATGTAGCAGACAGTAAACCACCAATTACAACCGTTGCTAATGGTTTTTGGACTTCAGCACCTGCACTGTGGGATAATGCCATTGGCAAAAATCCTAGCGAAGCTACGGTAGCCGTCATTAATACAGGGCGTAATCGTATTTTTGTTCCTTCAATTACCCGTTTTATGACATCGTCCCAACCTTCTTTTTCGAGTTGATTGAATGTGCCCACTAATACAATTCCGTTTAAAACTGCTACACCAAATAATGCAATGAAACCAATTCCTGCCGAAATACTAAAAGGCATTCCGCGTAAGAGTAAAGCAAATACACCTCCAATGGCACTCATTGGAATTGCCGTAAAAATTAAACTGGCTTGTTTCATAGAATTGAATGTAAAATACAAAAGCATAAAAATTAGAAGTAACGATATTGGTACAGCTATCATCAATCTATTGGATGCTTTTTGTAAGTTTTCAAATGTGCCACCATACGTGAAATAGTAACCCGATGGCAACTTTACTTTCGTAGCCAACTTTTCTTGAATTTCGTTAACCACACTTTGGACATCTCTATCTTGGATATTGAAACCAATTACAATTCTGCGTTTTCCTGCTTCACGACTTATTTGCGCTGGGCCAAGTTTAAAATCTATGTTTGCCACTTGCGATAAAGGTATTTGATTGCCTGTAGGTGTTGGTATCAATAGATTGTTTACATCATCGATACTTCGTCTTGACGTACTGTCTAAACGGACCACTAAATCAAATTTTCGTTCGTTTTCGTAAACTACACCTGCTGCTTTTCCTGCAAAAGCAGTACTTACAATACTGTTGATGTCTTCAACATTTAATCCATAATTTGCAATACGTAAACGGTCGTATTCGATATTAATTTGCGGTAAACCATCGACTTGTTCCACTTGTGGTGATGAAACCCCTTTTACATTGACAATCACATTTTCCACTTTTTTGGCATATACGGAAAGACTATCCAAGTTTTCGCCAAATATTTTTATGGCAACATCTTGTTTAATTCCTGTCATTAATTCATTGAAACGCATTTGAATGGGCTGACTTTTTTCGATAAAAACACCTGGTATTACGCTTAATTTTTCTTCTATTGCATCGCCCAGTTCATCATAGGATCTGCCAGATTTCCATTCCTCTTGTGGTTTTAAAATAATCATCATATCTGTAGCTCCTGGTGGCATTGGGTCAGTAGGCACTTCCCCAGCACCAGTTTTACCCACAACAATTTTTACTTCTTCAAATTGCTTGGCAATTCTTGCGCCCTGCATGGAGGTTTCGATACTTTGGGATAAAGATGTTTCGAGTGGCATTTTAAATTCAAATGCATAATCTCCTTCGGCTAAAGTTGGAATAAACTCGCCACCCATTTTGCTAAAAATAAAAAACGTAACTAATAATAATGCGATAGTAATACCAACGACTTTGTATTTTATTTCAATCACTTTTACTAAAAGGGGTTCGTATTTTTTATACAAAAAGTCCATCATTTTATCAGAGAATGTTTTTTTATGACTGATAAGCTTAGGCAAAAACAAAGCACTCATCATCGGAATATAGGTTAGTGAAAGTATCATTGCACCTATGATTGCGAATGAAACCGTTTTTGCCATTGGACCAAACATCTTTCCTTCAATTCCGACTAGAGATAAAATTGGAAAATACACTATCATAATAATGATTTGTCCAAAGGCAGCACTACTCATCATTTTTTTAGCACTGTTTTCTACTGCAATATCCATTTCGAGTTGCGTGAGTTTTGCCTTGCTCTTATTATGTTCCAGAAAATATAAGGATGCTTCTACGATAATTACTGCTCCATCTACAATTAAACCGAAATCTATTGCGCCCAAACTCATTAGATTTGCACTTACTCCAAAAATTTTCATCAATCCCAATGCAAAAAGCATTGATAGCGGTATTGCAGAAGCAACAATAAGTCCGGCACGTAAGTTTCCGAGAAATAACACCAATACAAAAATTACTATTAATGCTCCTTCGATTAAGTTTTTTTCAACAGTAGAAATGGCACGGTTTACAAATGTACTTCTATCAATAAATGGTTCAACGATTACATCATCAGGTAATGATTTTTGTATAATAATCATTTTTTCTTTAACTCTCTTTACCACTTCGTTACTGTTGGCACCTTTCAGCATCATCACGATACCGCCCACCGCATCTACTTTTCCATTATAGGTCATTGCGCCATAGCGTACAGCACTTCCAAATTGTACTTCGGCAACATCTTTTATAAAAATTGGAACGCTGTTAGGACTGCTTTTTACAACTATGTTTTTTACATCTTCCAAGGAAGTCACTAACCCAACACCACGAATAAAGTAGGCACTTGGTTTTTTGTCAATATATGCACCTCCTGTGTTTTGATTGTTTTTTTCTAAAGCGTTGAAAATGTCAGGAATAGTTACTCCCATTGCTTTTAGACGATTTGGATTAACGCCCACTTCATATTGTTTCACTTTCCCACCAAAACTATTTATTTCGGCTATTCCTGGTGTCCCGTTAAGTTGTCTTGCTACTATCCAGTCTTGCATAGAACGTAAATCCATTGCTGAATATTTATTTTCACTTCCTTTTTTTGGATGCAAAATATACTGATATATTTCACCAAGTCCTGTACTTACCGGTCCTAATTCTGGTGTTCCAATGCCTTGAGGAATTTGGCTAATGGCTTCTTTTAGTCGTTCACTGATTAATTGACGTGCAAAATAAATATTTACATCGTCATCAAAAACAACTGTAATTACAGATAAACCAAAGCGAGAAATGCTCCGAGTTTCCTCTAAATCGGGAAGATTTGCAATACTTTGTTCTATTGGAAAAGTCACTAATTGTTCTACTTCTTGACCTGCCAATGTTGGGCAAAGCGTAATAATTTGTACCTGATTGTTTGTAATATCCGGGACGGCATCAATGGGTAATTTAGAAGCACTCCAAACTCCCCAAATAATGAGAAATAAAGTCATCAAACCGATGATGAATTTATTATTGATACTAAAATGAATGATTTTGTCTAACACTTTTGAAAATGATTAATGTTTAATATTAATTTATAATTTACAGCTATTGAAGGTATCAAATACCGTAAAGTGATTAATGGAAAACAACAGTGTGACTAATGCACAAGTCATTAATCGCTATTCATTTAAACATTAATCAAAAAAAATTAAGCATTAATTTGTGGCGGTTGCCAGATACTTCCGTAGAAATTGGAAGTTAAAATTGATTTGTATGCAGGTGTTTTTTTGTCAATTATTGTTTTGACAGAAAATAAATTATAAACGCAAATGGTATTATAAGCGAAACCTTGGCATCCACAACAGTTACAAACACATAAAGGAGAGCACGCATCTTTATTTTGATTTTGTTTTGCATTATGAATCTCCGTAACTTTTTCAAACGAACCAATCTGATCCTTGTCTGCACAAGGCATACAGGAAAGTAGTAATAAAACAATGGATAATATGATGTTTGTAAGTTTCAAGACAACAAATGTAGGTGTTTTATTTAATTTTCAATACATATTATTATATTGTACCTTCTCAAAAATCTCTAGTTCTTTACTTACTTCTTCTTTCCCAGCTTGCTCTTCGTCAAAAATACGTTGCACAATATTCCAGTAGAAGATGGTTCGATCATAATCAACTGCCTTCTGCATTGTCATTAGATGGATCAATAGATGCCTTTATATCATGGATTATGAATTGGTTTTGGAACATGGGAAGTTTTTAAATGAGGAAACCTGTGGTCTGATGCACTAGAATTATATCTTCTACCGATAAATATCTGAACGGATTTTTAGCAGTTAAAAGTTCCATAAGCGTGACTCCAAATACATAAATATCAATCCGAGGGTCTTATGTGGTATCTTTTTTATAAGAGAAGGATTCGGGACTTCTGTTAAGTTTGGTTCCAGAATTTTTATTTGCCACACCAAAGTCTGCAATTTTAATAGTGCCGTTGTGGGAGAATAGAATGTTTTCAGGTTTGATATCATGATGAATAACGCCTTTTTTATGTATTACTCTTAGGCAAGTAGTCAATGCCTAGACCCATTCGATTGCTAATGCAAGAGTTACTTCCTTATTTGATTTTTTTTCTTGTAATATCTCAAGACTAATTTTATTTATTCGCAATACCAAAAGGGATATGAACCAACGGGGTTTTAGTGGATTTTGTATTCAAATGAACTAATTGGTCATCAAAATAGATATGTAGTTTGACTACATTTAATATTCTGCTTTTATCAACACCACCCATTAAAAATAATTCATCTACTGGAACTGGAACTGATCTCCATCTATAAACAAACAATGTGAAGCTGTCAGTATATAAACTTTGTCTTTGAAGTTATCCTGATAGTAGATGACACCACTACCGATATAATCATTGTTTAGGAAATCCTTTAATCTTACGGTTAACGTTGTAATTATTTTGTCAAAAGATGATTCTATCATAATGATATTTAGGAATTAAATGCTTTTACCATCAATTCTTGTTCTCCTCTTGAAATACCTATTTGACTAGCAATGTTTTTCCAATTGCTTGTTGCTTGGAGTACTTCTTGTATGATGGTTTCCATTTGTTCTTTGTTTAGGCGGAAATATTCTCCAACACTTTTTGCTAATTCGAAATCAAGGTCGTTATTATCGGTATCGATATTTAAAGCCAAACCATCCTTTTCAATTGAGGGGTTTAGGTCATAGGCTGGTGACAATATCCAACCTTCTTTGGTCAGGATAAAGCCGTGGTTTCTTAAATGGTCATCTGTGTTTGAAATAGCTATGTTAAACACTATTCTGCGCCATAATTGGTATAAGTTAGCTTCTATATTTGTTCCATGATTACTAATAAATTCGGCTATGTCTAAATAGCTTGCCGGATTGTCCCGGATTGTATCTTCATTGTTTCCAGTCATGGTCATTGCGGATGCAAAGTGTATTCTCTCTCCGTTTTCTCTGTCGAAACGTTTTGTGAAAAATGTATGGTAGTTCCCCATTATTTTTTCGATACGACATGGTGCCATTTCTATACCCGCATTTATTGCCAATTTATAGGATAGGAATTCCCAGGCACCTTTGTCTGTGGTGTCGGTTTTGGATGGGAATTTGGCAATCCACAGGCTTTTATCATTGTCTAAGATATTGGCTTTTGGTCTAGCTCCTCCGAGTGAGGAACCTGGTGCCATCAGGACAGATAACCATTTTTTTACCTCATCATTGTCATCGTCGTTTTCAAAATTAGCAGCTGCATTTTGTAGTTCGCGAATGGATGACCAAGGCGGTGTTGAAGCTGTTTTGTTGTTGTCTAAAAAATCTCCTTCCGGATTTATTTTGAAGCGTAATGCTCCCATACGACTTTCATCGTAAACACCTAACAGAAAATCAATATCATAGAGTGTTGGTGCTTTTTCTCCTTCTTCTTTTGCCCATTGCGCCGCTCTCCGCTTCATCAGTGTTCTTCCCCAAGTGTCGGGCATACTGTCCAAAAAGATTCCGAAGTTTTCTTTTTTGTTAGGGTATTGTGGTCCACCATATAATTGAATGTCCGGGTCTAACAGGAATTTTTGTTCTGATTTTATCCAGTCTTTATTGTATTCAAAGCTGAATGCTTTTTTGCCTTTAGCTTGTTGTGCTGATAAGATGCCAATTATCTTGGGTTCAGGTAAACCCTTCCAATGTGCATATACGTATATTTCAGTTTTTATAGACATCTTATATTGTTAAATTGAGATTATACCAGACTGCCACTGGCAGTCCTCCTCTTAAAATCAAATATTGCAAATGGGCGTAAACGTATATGTCGGTTTTGTTAGTTGCCATTTTATATTATTAATTTACCACCCCTCCCTTTGGGCACCCCTCCAAAGGAGGGGAATTTTAGTGCGAGTTAAGTAGAGTGGTTTTATTTTAGAAGTTCGAGGTCTTGGAGTTTTCTTCCGAGTTCATCGTCTGAAGCTAGTTTTAGGAAATCGTCCTGAAGGCCTAATACTCTGAGTACATTGAAATAAGCACCCATTGCCACACTTGTGTTTCCTAACTCGATTAGGTGTAATGTGGATCTTGAAATGTCGGCTCTCTCCGCGACTTGTATCATAGTGAGTTTTCTTCTTTTACGAGCCATTTTTATGTTTTCTCCCATTTGCTCCAATATCTTGTCATACTTTGGGAATACGGTCTGTTTTTTCGTTGCCATTTTTTAAAATGTTCGTTATTCTGAACAAAAATAGCCTTTATGTTTTAAATAGCAAACATTTGTTTTTATTTCTTATTTCTTATGATAATAAAGTAATGACAAAGAGTGGCTTTATATTCATCCGAAAGAAGTGTTACTGTTTAAAAAGATACCGCTACAGTTTGGAATATAACTATTTTCCTCAATCACTATTTTTGCTCACTTATACCATATAATTTATATCTTTTAATTTGTATAGATTTTCCATTATTGCGTTTATAATTTAATTTCTACTTTATGAATTTTTAACTTCATCCTCAATATTTTCAAAATTTGAAAGGCCTTGATTTATAATCAATTCAACATCTTCTAATGTTTTTATGTTTTTAATTAACTCATATTTTGGATATATTTTTTTCAGTATATTTTTAAATTGATTTATGTTGATGTTTTTATTATCCATTTCTAGAGTCATAGTTATTTCATCTTTAGGGGATAAATAAGGTTCATATAATTTATGATACGAATTACCAATTGCGCCTGAAAAAGGAAATAAAATTGGTTTAATTCTTCCTCCATGAAGTATTTGGTCAACAGCAATTCCGGGATAAGGGTCAATGTAAAAGATAATTCTAATACCTAATTGATATGCTTTTTTTGAACAAAGTTCGCAAGGACTAGCAGTTGTAAAAAGAATACCATTTTCAACACCTAACCCACCTGATTTAGTAAGTTGCAACATAGCATTTTCTTCGGCATGTAATGATCTTGTATGAACTTGATTTGATTCTCCTTCATAATGATTATGGATAGATTTAAAACAAAATGAACAATTTTTACCATTAAGCTCATCTTTTTTAAGTTTATAATCTTCTTCGAAGTAATCAACTATTGCGTCTTTAAAATTGGAAACGGAAGTGTCTTTATATTTGTAATCAGATGTACTTGTTATGTTTCCTTTCTCAAATTCACTATAATGAACACTATTCACTATGTCGCCATTAAAATAATCCTCAACATTTCTAAGATTACATGGTGTATGCCCTTTTGCTACGTCATTCCAACCAATAGACTTTGCAATAAAATTCTTATCAGTAATCACTGCACCTACTTGTCTTGAAATACATCCAGAATTTAATTTTGCAGTGTAAGCTATCTGCATATTTCTTTCACTAGCGCTAGGTGTAATTAATCCCGGCTGATAAATAAGAGAAACAAGTTTCATCAATTGTTCTTCTCTTGTTAAGAAAGTATTAGAAATTTTTTCTTTTTCAATAGTGGTTGCTCCATGATCTTTTTCGAATAATTCTAAAAAAGAATCAATTTGATCAACTTTAAGATTAAAAATATGATAATCACTTTTTTGAATACAGTTTTCTACGTTTGGTGAAGTAAATATTCCTTTTGAGAAATCTTTATTTTTATATTCTGTTTCATCTAAATCAATTAATTTTTCTACTAATTCTAAACGTTCAGATTTATTAGTTATTTTATTAAAAAATCTTTCATCTAACCTTTCCTTTGAGTTCTCAAGAATATCTTTAGTAGCAACCATATAAAATGCAGAATAGCGTTCTTTAAAAAAAGTAATTTCTAAAGAGTTCCTAAGTGAATCAATAACAATTTTTGTTGATTTAGATTCCAAAAAATTAAATTTCTTTCTTGCTTTTATAATTTTATTTATTAACTCAGCAATGGTGTAAACATTATTTGGGTCAGTGTTGCTATCAATACCTGATTTTCTAGATTTTCGAATGTTACATGAAACAGAATGAAACAGACAGGTCCTTCTAAAATAGTTTCCTTCAGCTTCTAGAATTTGCATAAAATCATTTGTAAATTCTATAAATTCTTTACCAAAAAAAATTTTGTTCAACAACAATAAACTATCAGTGTTCTTTATGGTTTCAAAGCTTACTAATTGATTAATACTCGCTAATAAAGTTTTATGTTTAACAAAAGTTTCTTCTAATTCGACAAACTTTTTTTTAACTAACTCTTTATTGTCTTCGGCTTTATTTTGTCTATAATATTTATTTAAAAGGTTCCTAATTTTAAAAAAATCACTTCCTGTTTTTTTTACAATGTATAATAATAAAACTTTTTTGTACTCAATAATATCGTATTGTTGCCAATTGTTTCCATAGGACAAATAATTCTTAGTAATCTCAAATTTTCTTTTAAATACTGGGTCTGAAAAGCTATTAGCTTCTCTTAGACCATTACTCAAATTAATAAAATCTTTACTTAATAAATCTGAAATTTGTGAGCATCCTGAACCAGTTCTGCCAGTAAGTCCAATTATTGTAAAATCTGTCCTATGTTTATAAAGTTCTTTTAATTTCATATTTATTTTCTATTATACTAATTTCCTCCCCACTCAAACCATACAAGGCATACACCATATTATCAATGGTTTTTTCGGTGGTTTCTATTTGATATTTTAGGATTTGGGCTTTGGTTTTGTTTTCTTCAAATAGGTCTAACCATTCGAACTCGTCTTTTTTGGTGAGAGGTGTTTGTCCTGCTGTTTTAATGGCTTTGTTGAGTTCTGTAATGAAATCAGCAAAGGTTAATTCGCTCCAGTTTTCTAGTTTTTTAGGTAGTTTTTCAAGTTTGTATTGTCCTGAAAAATACTTATTGAATTTACTCATTAACTTTATTAATTCGTTGTATAGAATCATTATTTGTGTAGTAATTTCAATTAATGGTTGTTGCATCTCATTACTCACAACTTTAATTGGAAGCTTAAACAATTGTATTGGTTTTACTTCTGGAAAAATTCTTTTTCCTTCATTTACTAAATCTTGATATAAAAAATTCATAAGTGAAGAATTTAGAATAGAAAGAATGTAGTTATAGTGGATTTTTGAATCGTCTTTTAATTGAATAATAATACCGCTTTTCAAGCAATACCAGTTTTCAGAATCGTATGAAGCAATAATTCTATCTGCTGTTTGTCTTATCAATATTTTAGGTGTTTCAAATAACTTTTGACGTCGAGGTCTCAACATCACATACCAAGGAATAGTTCCACTTTTAGTCTCAACTCGATTTTCTAATTTATCTTTATAATTTGATAAATGTGATAAGCTATTTGGAAAATTCTTAATATCTAATTTTGAAGAAAAGTAAATTATTCTTTTATCAGAAATTGGATTTAAATAATACCGATTTATTTCGCCGCCAATTACAAGTTTTTTTAAAATATCATTTTCTAAATTTAGATTTGCAGCTTTTTTTGACTCCAAAACAAATGCTTCTCCAAGACCGGGGCTAATCCCTGTAGCAACATCTGCGGTAACCTCTTTCAAAGTCATACTTTGCGAATAGCATTTGGTTACAAGCTTTTTGTTAGGTTTGTAATTAAAGCTGAAAGATTGATTGTTTTCTAAATCTTCATTTTTGATTTTATAATAAATCTTGTCAATTTCTAATGGTAATAATTTTCTATCAGTAGACGTAAAATCAGAAAAAGAAATCTCCTTTTTATATTTTCCTCTAAAAAAACTAATTATGCAAGTTGGCGTTGCCACATCAGAAAAAATATTATCGCCTAAATCTAAAACACCATTTAAAGTTTCTTTTGTTAAGATTAATTTTCTTGTCTTTTCGAATTCAATTTGGTTTAGAAAACTTGAGGGTATTATAAATGAGCATACACCGTTTCCGTTTGAGATATTAATTATTTGCCCGATAAAATAATTGAAAGATTCGGGTGTTCTTATATGAATGTTTGAAAATTTAGATTTTAAATATTCTTTTTCCTTTATGTTAAAATCAGCACCATAAGGGGGATTCCCAATAATCACATCAAAACCCCCTTTAGCAAACACTTCCGGAAATTGTTCTTTCCAGTTGAACGCTTTTTCACCCGCAACGACTTTGCTCTCGATAAGCGAGTTGCCGCATTTGATGTTGTTGTTTAGGCTTGTCAGTTTTCGTTTGGGTTGGGCAGTGCGCAGCCACAAGGAGAGTTTTGCAATCTCGATGCTTTCCTCGTTGAGGTCGACCCCATAGATGTTGTGTTCCAGAATTTGGTTTTCGATATCGGGAAAAACAAAGAACCCTCCAAAGAGTTGTTTGTTGAGTTCGTCTAGGTAGGCGTGTTCCCTAATCAGGAAATCTAAGGCTTGGTTCAAGAAAGCACCGGAGCCACAAGCCGGGTCACAAATGGTGAGGTCCAAGAGCCATTCGCGGTAGTCCTTGAGTTGCAGGTCCAGTTTTATGATCGTGGTGGTTTGGCGGTTTTTGCGGCCTTTGACATATTCCTCGCCAATTATTCCCAGTTCTTGTTTTTTCTCGGTGCAGAGTTTACCAATGGTGTTGTCGACTATGTATTTGGTAATGTATTTTGGGGTGTAGAAAACACCGTCTTTCTTGCGTTTGGTTTTTTGTTTGTCGAAGTCGGTTCCTTCAATTTCGGCATTGACACTTTCGATTTCGTTCAAGGAATGTTCGAAGATGTGTCCCAGAATATTGACATCTACCTGACTTTCAAAATCATAGGTCGAAAGCTTTAAGGTATGGCGATAGAGCAGGTCGTTATCTATGATAACGGCATCCAGAATAGTATCGGGTTGGAAGAGTCCACCGTTATAAGCAAAGATTTCTTCTTTCTTGTCGGTGCCTTTGCGACCCGTATCGAGGTAGCCAAAGTATTGTTTGTAGCGGTCGTATAATGGCACTTCCACATCCAAATCGGCCAAGGCTTTCCAATCTTTGAGAACGGTATTGATTGAGTTTGGAGCCAGCAGTCCGCGGTCTTCTGCAAAGAGAATAAACAGAAAACGGTCGATCAATTTTTGTGATTTTTGGAAAAGAATCAGTTTGGTGGTTTTTTCGGTTAAGTCATTCAATAATACGTTAGCCCGGTTTTGCTTGACTAAATCCCGGTACAATTCGCGTTTGAATACCGAATAATCACCATAGAATTTTTTGGTAATATTTTCTTCTTCCACCACCGAAGCTTCTTTAATGCTGAGTGGTTTGTTGGCAAAGATATTTTCTTTAGCCAGACAGAGGTAGAAGATTTCAAATTCAATGTGGGTGAGGGTAAAAAGGTTGAATTCCTCAAAGTCCACCGCATTGTTGATGTAGAATCTCAACTTTTCGAAATTGGAAGTGATGACATAGATGCAACCCGTTTGGTTGGCTTTGTAATCAAATGCTTGTTGGCGGATGCTTTCGAGGTCTTTTGTATTGGTTCCTTTTAGTTCAATTACACCGAGGGCATTTCCGTCTTTGAGAATAGCGCCATCTACTTTTTTGGCCCCTTTTATGTTTTTGAGTTCCGTGGTCAGATTAAAGTTAGCTGCTGGATTTAGTGTGTAGCCCAAAATGTCCACAAATAATTCGCGCAAGAATCCTTCCTGGAATTGTTCCTCCTTACTGTTGCGAATATTTTCCTGAATGGCCGCATTATGAAAATACTTGACGTATTTTTTATAGGCTTTTTGGATTAAGGCAGAATCTTGTTGGCTCAAGTATTTCTTGAGTACGGAGGGCTGAAATAATGACATTGGTAACGCTTTTGTTTGAGAATCTAAAAATACACAATTTGAAAGTAGTGTAAGATTTTTGTTATTAACAAATTCGGTTGATAAATAACACTACTTTCAAAGTTAGAATAGGATTGATTTTTCAAAGTTATGCGGAGTAAATGGGATTACCTTACGGTTTCCCACATTTTGAGAAAATAATTATTTAATTCCACGCCGTTTAGATTGTCCAGAAACAATTGAAAATCGTACAATTTAATCAACCCGTCCTTGTTATCCGGTACTTGTGCCAACTGCACAAAATTGATGTTTTGGTATAGGGATTTTTCTCCTAAAATGTCTTGCATGATGATGAAAATAGCTTGTTGTAACGTCTTTGTATCACAATACAAATTGTAACTTTTTAAAAAAACTACAATGTCTACCTTATGCGATAATTCATGATACTCCAGCGGTAAAAAAGTGAGTTCGCTGGCTTTTAAAGTCATCTCATGAAAGATATACGGTTCGTCAAGACCTTTCATAATTTCTTCAATTCTTTCGGTTGGTTGGATGAATGCGATGAATTTCCAGGTTTTCAATTGCGGTGCGTTATCAATTAAATTGATTACCTGGTTAAAGTATTCCGGGTTGCCATTTGCGGTTAAAATTAGCTCGAATTTTCCATTTTCGGTTTTCGGATATACAATCATAAAGTCAACTTCTTTGCAATAGTAGCTGAGGTTTTTGTTTATCCAAAAGCTGATGTATTTTTGGTTTTTAGGGGTTTCGTTGATGCCGTTTTTGATGGTTTGATTGTTGTCTTGGAACCAGTTCCAGAAGGTGTTGATTTTTTTCATTTTTTTGTAGTGAGTGGTGAATAGTGAGTGGTGAGTTGCTTCTCTCGACTGCGTTCGAGATGACACGCTTGAGATGACACGCTCGTGATGAGGTTGCTTTGCTTCGTGTCTCGCAACTCCTCGCAATGACTTTATCGTTTGTCTTTCGTTCTACTATCAAATGTTATTAAATTGAACATTTGTCGCATTCTGGAGCGGAGGCGGTTGCCGTAGTTGTTTTCGATTTCGGAGGCGGAAAGGTTTGTGGTGATGTGCGTGACGGATTTGTTTTCGACAAACTGTTCGTAACGGCTGATGAGTACCTCAGCCATGACGTTGCAATCATTTCCGAAGTGCTTTATTTGCTGTTCGGCACCAAAATCGTCAAAGCAATAACCGGTTAGTTTTGATTGATTGGCTTGCTTTAGCGTGTAGCAGTTGATGGCCTCAAAGCCATTTTTGGCAAATTCAAACGAGACTTCCCTACATGTTTTGATTTTGTACTCAGACGCATGATAAGCAAAAGGACGTACTAAGTTCATTAGGGATGTTTTTCCGCAACCTATTGAACCTGATAATAGAATTCCTTTTGATAAGTCTATATTTTGGTTTATGGTAGCTTTCTCATCTTTTATCATATAAATCAACAATTTGTAGATGGTGGGGTGATCCATTTCGCTGATATGAAACGAACTTCCATAGGTTGTTTTTCCTTGGTTCTCTAGGTATTCGAGACATTTTTGAAAATTATACACTTTGAAACCTTTGTGGACCAAGAAGGTTTCATGGACTGATTTACAATGGTTCGTCATAGTTTTTTTGGGTTGCTGTGTGCAAGTGCATCGGTTTTGGTCGGGCGTTGTAATCTATTTTTGGAGTGTTTGTTGCAAACTTAGCTGTGTTGAGCATCCAGTTTCTTGCTGCTGCTTTCCAATCTTTCATTTTTGTTTTTCCGCCTATGAGCCAACCGATGCTAGAGTAGTAATTGAAAAATTTATTGGCTTCTATTTGGGAGCTTTCCTTGAAAGAGAAGTATTCCATTATCATTTCGAGTGATGGCACTGTGGTTTCAAAAAATAAATCGAGTTCAACAGCTTTTTCTTTTTTGGCGCAACTTTTTTCTTTTTGCTGCCCGCTTTCAGTTTGTTTTTTATTGGTAGCAGCGAATACTGGAAGTATTTGCTGCCCGGTCTCCGTTTTTATTTCTTTCTCTTTTGGATTTATCAAAGGATTCAAATTTTGAACTGGTTTATTTCTTGAAATTTTTTCTATATCTATTTTTGTATTGTTTAAATTGTTTTTAGGTGTTTGTTTTTTATTATATATATAGAGCTGTTCATTTACCTGTTCAATGACTTGTTCATTTTTTGATTCAGTCAAATTGTGAACGGGTTCATTTTTTGAATGGGTTGGTTGTGGTATTTTTGAAATTGTTTTTTCTTTTTCAGAAAAATTGGTCATAATGATGTTGGAGCAAGAGTGTGGATTGAATGTTGGATTGTATATCATAAATCCTAAAAGTTCTAATTCTCTCATGCATTTATGATACGTTGCTTTTGAATTGATTTTGCTGGCTTTCATGATTTCTTCCCGAGAAATGCCTGTTGGATTCTTGAATCGATTTACGTTCCAACATTGGAAAAGTGCCAAATAGAGCGAAATGTGCGTTGGATTTAGGCTGGGTTCATAATTGATCTTATTGAAAAATCCGGTGAGGTGTTTGATGTAGTTCATGAGATAGTGTTCAGTGTTCAGTTTTTAGTATTCAGTTTGATTAACCATAAGGAGTACGGAATTGAGGTAAGAGCATAAAGTTGATGAGATTGCTTTGCCTTTTAGGACAAAGTCCTCGTGCCATCCTTCGTCGATATTTGTGAGATTACTTCATTCCGATAACTAGTGGAACGAAGCAATGACAGTTCATTTGAATAAGTTTGGAGAAGCACTAACCTTGTTGTTTTCCAGTACTTTATCAATGTCTTGATTGGCGTAATAGATAGTGCCACCTATTTTGGTATAGGAAAGTGTTCCATTGATACGCAGGTTTTGAAGTGTTCCGGGAGAGATATTTAACAACTTTCGTACTTCGGGGGATTTTAGCCACTGTTTCTGCTGGAGTGGTTTGGATTGTATGATTCCTTTTAAATCATTGAGAAGAAGACTTCGAAATTCGTTTAAGTCTTCCATTGTAATTAATTGCTCGCGGTACATTCTGTTTTTAGTAGCGTTGGTGGAGCTGTTGCTTTCAAGTGCCATAACTTATGTTTTAGGTTGTTATGGTACAAAAGTGTTGGTATTGGTTGATTTTATATCACAAGTGGTTCACAAGTTGTGAAAGAAAAAAGGAGCATTTATTTTGAAATGGTTGTGGTTATTGACTTTTTTTAATAAAAATATAAGAGCGGATATAAGAAGTACGTTTATGTAAGAACTGATTTTTTGTTTGAAGAAATCTTTACTTTTTTCATTGATGAAAAAAGTAACAAAAAAATCAAGCCTGCGTACCCCTGTCGGTCAAATTAGTTTTCGAGTGCTAAAAGAGGCAGCACTCGCTGCGCTCAAACAGCTTTTCTTTTTGCGCATTCTTCAAACATTTGACACTCGACTGCAGATGCTAATGACGTTTGGGTCTGGTAAATATTAGCGAGTTGGCTAAACATATTTAAAATCTTAAACGTCATTTTATATTGTTTTTTTTGAAATAAAATTTATGCCTTGAACTGACGTTTTGAATAATTATACCCAGCGGGTTATATGAGTGAGTAGAGCTAATTTTTTCTAGTGTTTTTTGAGTGTATAAAAATCATACCAAAAAAATATTTTTAATTGTTTACTGCTATTGATTTGTTTAATTCCGTACAGAAGTAGCTAGGGGATATTCCTGTACGGGATTTAAATGCTCTTGTGAAGTTTTGAGTAGAACCAAATCCAGCTTCTTCTGCTAGAGATTTGTTTTTGTAAATACGGTATTTATTCTCACTTTTAAGCAATTCTATGATATGATCAATCTTAAGATCAGTGATATATTCAATGATTCCTTTGTTACGGTATTTTGCAATTATTTTTGAAGCATATTTGGTATTTGTATTCAATAAAGAAGCCAATTTCAATAAATTCATCTCTTTTTCGAGATACTTTTTACTGATTTCGAATTTTTCCAATTTTTTTAGGATTGCAGCAACTACTTCAGGATTGATATCGAGTTCCTTACTTCCGTTTGCTACAAATAATTTCGATGTTTCCGGTTGGCGGTTCATCAGCTCTTGGAATAATTTTTTAGATCTAAAATGTCTGTAAACAAGGAATGAAATTATTGACATCAAGACTGCTGTGGTACTAATGGCAATATTAGTTATGGAATTATTGGAGTTTTCTAAATTACGTTGCGTTTGCAGTAGTTTTTCAGTATCGTATACTTTAGTTATTTTTCCTGAAAGGTATTTGTAATTGTGTTCTAATAATTGATCGATTTTTAAGAGTTGATCTACGTAAAGTAAATGTGCTTTTTTATCATTTTTAATTAGAGAATAATCAATTAGCAGTTCATAGGCCTCCCTTAATTCCGGACTTATATAGTTTTGCTGTTGGAAAATTATATCTACTTTTTTGAAATAGGCTACGGCTTTTTCTTTTTGATTTTGAGACCAATAATTTTTACCGATATAAAAATAAGCAAGAGTTTCATTGGCAAAATCTTTATTACTCTTAATATCCGGTAATGCCAACGATAATTTTTTTATAGCATCGACATAGTTGTGTTTAAAAGAGTGGTTTATACCTTCAGAAAATAGAAAGTATGATTTCATTCTAAAAATTTCAAATTGAATTGCCGCTTTTATTCCTATTTGATTTATTTGACTGCTTAATTGGTATTTATTAACTCTGCTGTAACATTGACCTAATGAATATAATGAATTGACATAGGCGTGATCATTTTGCTCTTTAAAATAAGTAACGCACTCTTTGAATAAACTTATTGCTTCGTGATAAAATCCAAGATAATATTTAGTTAGCGCTTTGCAGTATTTTAATTTGTAAATAAGATATTCGTCGTTTGTCTTGGAAATATAGTCCTCGGCAATGAGGTAATTGTCCAGTGCTTTCATCATCTTTTTATCATCATAATATACTATTCCTTTTGTCATATAAGCGGATCCAATCAATTCAGCACTGTTTGTTCTTTTAGCAGCAATAACCAAACTGTCAGCATATAGGTGTCGGAGTTTTTTATCGAATTTATATATTAAGGATTTATAGGCGAGAGCCATTTGCTTATCGTTTCTTTCGGATTTGGCTTTAGCTAACCAAGACTGTGCATATAAGCGTTCTTTTAAACTATCACTTTCCTTATAATTTATTTTTTCATTGAAGTAGTTACAGTCTTTATTTGAGAGACTATCTGGAATTATAAACTTTTTTTGAGCGTTTAAGCTGATAAAAAAACAAAGTAAAAGTAAGATTAAGTAGTTTTTTTTCATGTTCTAAAATGGGGATTATAGCGTTTTAAAAACAAAATAGAGGAGTTGGGTCTCTATTTATCAGGAATAAATGTAGCTAAAAAACTTCAATAATTAAGATAATTACCCTGAGAGACCCTAAATGTATTTTTTGAATGTTAAGTTGTTGGTTATGTACTAATTGTTCCTGAATTGACTGTTGTCAATTCAGGAATTACACCTATTAAATTCCCGAATTGAACAGCAGTTGTGTTGTGTGTTACGGAGTACACATTTAGTTTTGCCCTGAATTCAAATGGTTTTGTTATGAGCAAAATCGCCACTGTTCCCATTACCCCGGGTGAAAAGAACTGATGAAAAAAGTAATCAGTAACATTTAAAACATTTACAAAAATGAAAAAAGTATTTTTATTCCTAGCCATTTTAATGTGCTATTCCATTTCGCTTATTCTGCAGTCTTGTAGTACTGATTCTGAATCAACTATTGACAATGCACCCAATAGTTTTGAAAAGAGAACGCACTACACTAAATACAACTCAATAAGTAGTCGTATCATTCCAGCTAATAGTGCTAATCCTTATGATGAGGCAGGAAGAAGACTTTATAAGAAAAAGTCTTATGTCATTCTTCAAAATCTACAAAAAGGTAGTGTAATTAGCAGCGTGAAGAGTAGTGATACCAATTCTTTATCATCAGGAAAAGTATCGCCTATTCTTTCGGATAGTCTGTCTGAATTAGTTGCTAATTGGGATTTATCAGTAGAAGCCAAATTAAGTTTTAGTCGGTTTATTAATTCCTTGCTGCTTCTTTCAAAAACGGAAGAACGATATGAAGTTCTATATGATTTTATAGTTGCTTATGAAGCGAGTGTTTTGATAAATGAGACGTTTACGGAAAATGATAAAGAGGTTGTTTTAACGAATTCATCAGTTGTTCGGTATGAAACTTATGAGGAGTCAATAACACCTCCAAAGAATAAAGATCCTGATTGGACTATTCTTTTTAGAGAAGTTAGTTCATCAAAAAAGTACTAGCTGTTGATTTGTAATAGAAATTTTATTTCTAAATAATTAGTTTGATACGGCTGTCCAGATGGGCAGCCTTTTTTTAGTTTGTCAGATTTTTATTTTAAATGGTGTTCGCAGGATCTTTGATTTGTATTTTCAATAACTAATGGTCTCTGATGATAGTTTTTACTTTTTTCCTTGATGAATAAAGTAACAAGAAAATATTCATGGTTTATTATTGTTTTTTAGTATTCATGACCCGAGCCTGAAAGGCGAACGGATGAAATAATCTTCGATTTCACTGCCTGAAAATTCAAAACGTAAAAACTACCTCAAAATTCCATTCCGCGCCCCTGGTCGTTCGCCTTTCAGACTCAGCTTGCGGAGAACTGCCATTCCGTTTTTCGTTGTTTTTTGACGTTTTTAATTTAAGGTCGGATTTAAAAGCCCAAATTTAATTTTCATCTGCATCATCCATGCGGATTATTAGTTTGTTTTTGAGTGTATTCATAAATTTTGTCCTATCGGATTTCCTGTTGCGAATTTCCAGAAAAACCCTGTTGAATTGGCCCAATTCGATTTCTAAAGAAGACTCGAAAAAGGTTATGACTTCTTTGAGCCCTGTGGCTCCATTATTAAAAACGCCTTCTGAATGCAGTGCATAAATCAATTCTATCAGATCTACTTTTGATCCAGTCCATTTCAGGCTTTTAGAGAGTGGAGAAGGCGATTGTGTGATTATTGCCTTTCTTTCTAGTTTTTCCATTTGCTCCACCAGAAAATTTTTTATTTCATCGTTCGCTATTATGCGAGCCATCTTATAGTCGTGAGAGGTTGCGAAGCGATGGTCTATTTGAAAATAAACACTGTCCATCATTAATTTAAGGTCGTATTTTTCGCGTATATAATATTTGCTGTCAAGACAGTTGTTAGCCGTTCGGCAGTAGCGGTAAAATTCCTGGTTTTGTTTGAAGAAAACTTTTAATTTAAGAAGTTCTGAGTTGTAATATTTAGCTATTGTTTTAAGGGAGCCCAATGGCTTGTTGGTTTCTATAGTATATATTTCGCTGTAGTAAATCAGTTTAGCCGCAAATTTTGGTTTGATGTCGCGAAAGAACTCTATTTCTTCTTTCTTGTTCAACGATTTATATTTTATGAAAAAGGATTTTAGCCTCTGTAAGGCAGTAACGCTACTTTTAATGGCTAATTCGGCCGATTGAATTGGATTTTCTGTTTGCAGATGGATTACTTGTAATTGCTGTTCTAATTGGGACATCAAAGATTCAGAAAATAATTTCATTGAAGCGGTTTAAGATTTACAAATTGACTTTTTGGTAATTGAATTGGGCTGTAAATCTATTTGATGATTGCTATTGTTGCAAATGGAGTGGTGTGCGATTCCCGAATTGAATAGTGAAATTCCCGAATTGCATAGTAGTTATAATTTTATTTTTTTGCATTTATGATGACATCTAAAATTGTTTAAATAAGCTGTGGTAATCATGGATTGCGATGTTGTATGATCCTTTAAATCTGCAAAGTAGGTTTTTAGTAAATGCTACTAAAAACAGTTTTTTTTAAAGAAATACTACTATATTTACTATAAACTATTATAAATTGTATGATTGACATTCTCAAGGTTAAAACAGAACTTTTGTTGGAAGAGACAAAAACATCAGGTCATGCTCCTTTAAAGTTTATGTGTAATGATAACAATTTGTATTACTGCAAATACTTAGTTGATTTTGATCCAAAAGAGATTAATTGCCTTGCTTATGAAATAGTTTCGCATTATCTATTGAAAGCGTTGGATATCCCTACTCCAGATATTGCTTTGGTCCAGATTTCCGAAGGAACTTTGGATAAAAGTATAATTAAAAAGAACAGACGCCTTCGTATAAACCATATTTGCTTTGGTTCTAAAGGAATAGATCCTTCAGAAGAAATTAACGAATTTGAAACCTGTACTAACAAAAGAGAATACAATCGAATTGAAAATCCAGAAGATGTTATCAAAATTGCTCTTTTTGATTTGTGGATTAATAATATAGACAGGGGACGATTTATCAATCCAGGTTTTAATTACAATCTATTGGTTGTTAGATCTGGCAGCAAACGTAAAATAATGGCATTTGATCATGCTTTTGTTTTTGGTGGAGTTCAGCAAATAGGAGTTTTTAATTCAAAAATGCCCTTTGAAAATCAGGATAAGTTTCATCAATCGGATTTTTACAAGAGCTTTATTCGTTATATGGACGAAGAAGAAATAATTGAAATTGTTGATAATTTCATACCTTTGTTGAAAATTTCCCATAAGGAGGTTATTGATGCCATTATTTTTCAATTAGCTGATGTATGGAAATTAACGCCTAATTTAGCGGACCGAATACAAGAATATTTGTTTTGTGAAGAACGAATTGAAAAAGTAAAAGCCGTTATATTGCACAGTAAATCCATTTATTAAAATGAAAACATTTTTTAGCATTGTCAGCATTCAAACTAACCCTATTTCTTCGGAAAAAGTGGTTATGGGCGTATTGGCTATTACTGAAAATGAGATTTATTTTGATTATTCTAAAAGCAAATTGGGACTATTAGATAAATTGGCGCCTACCAAAATAGGGATTGGAAGCATGGCTAAAAATGCCTTGCAGCAAATCAAGCAAAAAGTAGCTGAGACTAATAAAGCGTTGACCAAAGACCAACAGCAATTAGTATTTTCAAATTCGATTTTCTCTAAAGATTATATTTCTTATTTGAATAAATACAATAATGGTATTTTGCATTTTACGGAACCTGCATCTTTGCCTTTTGATTTTACTGCCGAGAAATTTATGCAGTATTATTACAATTTTGTAGGTGAAACGATAGCTATAGAAACCAAGAAAGAAATCGTGACTTTTGCCAAAAAGATAAAACCTGCTTTTGAAAAAGAAGGTCTTGACGAAAAAGCGGATCTAAAATTTACTTTTGACCCTTTTAATTTCAAAGGTATTCTAAAAGAGACACATATTCCGCTGATTACTAAAAATGGAGCCATTAGTGCCATTCAAATCGTTGATTTTAGTCTAGGAGAACAAACGGTGGTGCATCATTTGTATGAAACAAAAATTATAAAAGAAGCTTTGAATGTCTTTGCGAAAAAGGCCAATACTACAGTTAAAAAAATTAAAATTGCTTTTGAAGAACCCATTCAAGGTACATTACAATATGATTTGTTTGATTTGAGTATTCAAAACTACAAAGATGATTTTGATTTTATTACACCAGATATATTAGAAAAAGAAACGGAATTGATTTGTAACTCTGACAATATCAAGTTTTCTGAATTTCTTTTGACTTTAGAATTATAGAAATGACCTCTCGGCCCTTTCTTTTTGCATTACAGTTTCTAGTTGTTCTTTAAAACTTTTAACTACACTTCACATTGAAGTCACGGAATGCAATTCCGCGCCATCGGTTCATTATCTATTGGCCTATATGTCGGCCTTTGGGGCTATAAGTTTTATGACCTTTTTATATTCCTCAAAATCTTTTTGTTCCTCAAAAATTATATCATAAACGCATTCATCGTTTTCGAATACTTTACTAAATTTTGCATTAAACTGGTTGAATAGAAGTTCCATTAATCCTATACCCATCGTATCTTCTTTTGACAGTGATAGTCCGATATTGATTTTCTTTTGCCATCCTTTTGCAGACAATCTTAGAAATCCTCCTCCCTTCATGGGAACTAGAACTAAATTACCAGGGTATTTTTTTTGTAAATTTAGCTCGATGCAATCGATTAGTTCAAAAACATATTTGAAATATATGTGAGCATTTTCTTTTGCAATCTTTTGTAAAAAAACTAGTTGTTGGCGAGGGTCTTTTTTCAAATTATGCGTCACATCATCCATTCCATCATAATATGACGTCTTAAATGTTTCAGGGTAATCCTTAAAAATTAAATCCGGAGCTGCATGTGAAAAACCATTCCTAAAAACATTTTTATATTTCAAAAGTTGCCTCTTTTGTTTACCAGATATTATTTGTTTGCGAGCACATTGATTTATGGTTTCATGCATATCCAAATCGAAATAGGGATACATTTTATCCCAACAGTCCTTCCAAGGGTGAGTAAGTGGTCTTAATTGCATTTCATCTTCAATAAGGGCAAGCTTAAGAAGTCTCTCTAGTATATAGTTTGTTAGGGTTATTGTAGCAGTGTTTGCTTCGATAGTCAGGCATCTTACAGCTTCTCCTATATTAACTGCCAGTTCCATAAAAATAACGGGCCGATAGTCGAGATAAGACTTATACTCATCAAAGTTGTTTTTATATGAGGCAGAGAAAAACTCTTCATGATTATCTATTAATTTTAGCTGAGTATTGACTTTCCCGTTGGTTATTTCGGATCCTTGTTTAGACATGTTTATTTATTAGAACTGTTCATTCTTCACCATGGTTGGATTTTCACTTGCACTTAACGTCAGTTCATCTAAAACCTCCAGACAAACTTTATTTTGTTATTTAGAAAGTAAATATATAGGATTTAAACTATAATTCAAATTCTTTTTGGCAGCATGTATAACATTTTAAGTAGGCACTCGATGTAATCAAGCACCAGAGAACTTGCGATAGTACCTCGTAGAGCTGGGTAATTCCACTAAAACTCTATCTATACAATTGCTGTTATGCCTTGTATTTTATTAATTTCAATTCTCCTTTGTCATTTCTTATGCAATTGTACCAAGGCAATTTTCTAAATCCAAATTTCGTAATTTCTTCAATATCTGAATCTATGTAATTTTGAGCTTTAATTTCAGTAGTAATCAATGGAAGGATAAAATTACCAGCTTCAGATTTCAAACAAATTCGTGGATTAACATCTGTTGTAATACTTAAAAACCCAGAACCAATCATTCCGTCAAATAATGTAAAAGTTGAATCATGCAACAATGATAAAATACAAACAATTAAATCATTTTTATGTTCTTGTATTTTTTTTAAATCAAGTTTGTGGTCTAATTCAGTACTTAATTTTTTTAATCCTTTTGTGAAATCATCAATTATTTCTTTTTGTGTAAACGCTGGTTTTCCTGTTATTGTACCTCTAATAAATTTCAACAAGTCATCAAGAAAGAAAAATTCATGTTGATTTAAAGTTGTTTTCGTAATATAATAACCATTGTCTTTTTTGTACGAATTAGAAACTAATTTTTTTACTTGAGTTTTGTTTAATTTATAATATTTTAAGAATAAAGCATTTTCGATATCATCAATTCCTGAAAGAATAATCAATTCGAAGAGCTTTTTGTCTATTTTTTCTGTTTTAAAATAATTGTTTAAAACGGCATCACTAAAAAAACTTTCAGGTTGATGTTTATTCTCTTCTATAAAATCTTTCGTTAAGATTTGTATTTGATTGTCTTTAATAAATTTCAATTTCGCATATCTAACATCAACTTTTTTATGACAAATTCCTGAGTTTCTTTCAGAATGAGCTACAAAATGACAGATTTCTTTCAAGAAAGTTTCATCTTTTAGTTTTTCTCTAATTTCAATTAATAGAAGTTTAATATCGTCCTCGTCAAAAAGACCGTTTTCGATATGAAGAATTCTTTCTTTAATTTTCTGTTCTTTTTTTTGCATCAATAGAAGAGTGTAGAGTTTTTTTATGAGGCATAACGTTCTGGTGCTGGGAATGGTTAGGAAATTAATGAATAGCAGAGTTTTGGCTGAACGGAATTATGATTAAAACGGCAATTCCACTAAACCCACAATCTCGCTAAATGGCGGTTATGTGACGTTTTTAATTACCATTAAGTCAATTCCCTCTCTTAAAATAGTTGCATTTTCATCTTTTCTCTTTAGCAATGTAATTACCATTTTTCGATATTCTTCTTTATTCCTAATTCCAATTAATTCGCAAACTTTAGATTCTGGTATTAAAGCTTTTTTTAAATTAAACAAGCGTAATACAGTATTATAATCATTGTTTGTTATTGCCGTTTCAAAATCTGACTTGATATTGTTATACAATTCTCTTTTATTAATAGCTTCAAATAAACTATTTATTTCAATTTCAGTATCATCAATTTTTTGAGATTGGAAATTGGAAAGTTTATAATATTCTCGCCTTAATAATTCCTTGTAATGCAATAAAATTTGCGACTCTAATTGACTCGAAAAGAAACTAATTAAATTACTTTTAACTTGCAGAAAAACTTCATCTGCATTTTTTCCCATATGCGTAGCTAAAGCTTTAACAATATTTTCTATAAGTAACAAATTTTCAGCTTCTGCGACATCAAGAACCCAAATTTGCTTTTTATTTAAATTAATTACATCTCCAATTTGTCTCCTATCACGATCTACAATTCCATAAGATTGAATGTTATGAAAACCTTCTAATTCATTAAAAGACTTTACGCACTCAATAACCTTGTCACAACTACCGAGTGGTTTTAAAGTATAATTAAAATAAATTTGCTCATAAATTTCATAATCAATACTGCTATTGTCTCCTTCTAAAAATATAATAGGTTTTCTACTCCCTAAAACTTCTAAATATAATTGTTCAGGAATAGGCATTGTATTGTCAAGTATTTCATAATCCCATAATCCAGTACTTTCGTATGATTTAGCCCATATTTTTGTTGCATTTTGTCTTGTAAAAGCAAAATCTATATCGTGAGTTAAATATACGAATGAACAGTCTTGTCTTTCATTTTCAATTAAATCAAAAAGTATTTTTATGAGGGATTTGTGAATGTGCATTTCAGGTTCATCAATAATGATAATTGAATTCTCAGGAGAACAAACTACTTCTCCTGCTAAATAGAAAATTACTCTCTCTCCATCACTCATTTCAGAAGCATTATAGATTTGCTCGACTTCACCAGTTGGATAAGTTTCTATAACTCCAGCTTTTTTAGATAAACGTCTATGTGGAAGAACAATTTCCCATATTTTCTGAATTCTATCCAACTTTGTATTTGGTTTTTCCCCACCTTTTTCTTTATAATTTAATGATGATTCATATTCTTCAGTATGTAATAATACCATAAGTTTTTCATAATCATTAAGTAAAAAGGTATTTATATTTCCTCCCCAGCGGCTATCTCTCCAACCTGAATTTTTATAGTAATCATTCTTATCCCAACTTCCATATAGAAATTCACTTTCAGCTACTTCCTTAGACTTAGTACTAACAAAATTAGGAATTGATAATGTTTTTTGTGCAGAAACTCTATGTGAAAACTTCTTATATCTTTCTTCTATATTCGCTCCAAATCTTGTTTTTCCAGATCCATTTGCACCGATAATTACGAGTTGTTCAAACTCAATTTCTGGTTGAGTGTTAGGACTGCCTTTTTTTAATGGTAATTGGATCTTCATAATTCTGTAATTTTGTTGGGATGGTAAAATGTCACATAACTTGTATATAACATCAACAAGTAACGCTTTTTTTAAAGTTTGACCATATTTCAAGCTATATATTCTAGTTCGCAAATAAAGACTTTTATAAGTATTGTTACAATACCCACATTTAGTGATATTTTGACTTAAATTAAAGAGTATAACAGTAAGCTAATTCCAATGTGGCATCTTTTCTATTTATCCATCTTTTTCCAGCTACCATTATAATGCCTATCCCTCAAATGCTTATAAAACTTCCCTGTCATATAAAGACCTAAAAGCCATACCACAACAAACCCAATGATTTCATACCATTCCATATTTTGAATCTTTAAGTAAGGTCAAAATAGGGGTTTAATTTTTTATGCGGTATGCAATTTGGAAAATTCAATATGCAATTTGGGAGTTTTAAAAAATAAAAAAGATGCCTCTCTGAGCATCGTTTTTATATAATCTTATTATTTTCTATAATTCTAATAATTTAAAAAATTCCGACAACTTGATATTTCTTGATTCGCAAATTTTTTTAAGAGTATTAACAGGAATATTATAATTTGATCCTTCGATATTAAGCGAAGTGTTTTTAATTTTTCTAACGATGCTTTCTTCAATATTATGATCCAATGCAAATGACCTCTGAGATTTATAAGGCTGAATCCAGTTACTGAAAATATAGTTACAAATAATGTTGCTAGTTGCTGTCATTAATAACAAAGAAAAGTCAATCAATAAAAAATAACGCGTACTTTAGTACGCGTTTCAAAGTATTTTGTTATATTTGTTTTATCATTACGAATATGTAATGTATTTTTGCGACTCTTCATATAAAATATTTGAAGCATTCGCTTTGAATCTCGGCTCGAAACTTGGCAGTTTAAAACCACGAGATGATAAGTAAGATGCTCACGTCTATAGGCGTGGGCTCACTTATTCGTGGTAGGTATGCCAAGTACCAGAGACGTTTATGCTGAGTTCCATGCCTTTTTTATTTTCAATAGGCACTACTTAAGCTTAATTTTCTCAGCACCGCTTCATCCTTTTTCATAGTCTCGCAGCAGTTTTAACCGCTAAATAAACCATAACTATGAAATAAAAAAAAATACTATTTATTTAATGCCTGTGCTGTTTCTTTATTTTGAGTTAGTGTTTCAGTGCAGGTTCTTTTTTTGATTCAGATAAAAGAGCAAAGAAGTTATTGTTTTAAATTTTGAATTGTGATGAAGAGTGATGGCAATAATGCAAAAAATCAATCTTCCTTTATATAATTCTTACACCAAATTACCCTAGCAATACAACTGGATTTACAACATCTAAATTTTCACTATGAAATACTACAAACAAATAAAAATAGGAATAATTATACTTTTTATAGCAACGATGTTCATGTGGTTTTATGGTTATAATAGCGTGAACTGAACTGATGTTAAAATTCACATCGTCAGGTGAATAGAGGTTATTAATTATTTTAAATTTTGAATTGGGTTAAAGAATTTAGAACGTAGAATATAGAGACAATAACATCCAATATAAATCTAATTAAAAAGTATGCCTATGATAGAATAATAATATTGAGATTGCTTTGCTTCTCTCTGGTGCGTCGAACCTCGAAATGAGATTGCTTCGTGCCTCGCAATGACAAAAAAGGCCCTCCAACCGTCTGGACAACTGCATAGAGGACCAATGCTAACAAAACTAACGTTTCATTTAACTAAACCAAAATTATGAATATATTTTCATTTTACAAGGGATGGCCGGCGATTCCTTTGATTTTAGGGATTTGCTTATGCGATTTTCCTGCCCATGCCGCAACAATCAACCCTTCCGCTTTTGCGACGGTAACAAAAAAAATTATACCTCAACAGCAAGTGCAAGTCAGTGGTACTGTAACTGATGGTACAAACCCTTTAGCCGGTGTGACCATTTCCGTAAAAGGAAAAGCTACAGCTGGAACTATTTCGGACTTTAACGGGAACTATACGCTAACTGCATCAGCAGACGATATAGTAGTCTTTAGTTTTATGGGATTTGTAACTGTTACAGAGCCTATAGACGGGCGTAAAGTAATAAACGTACAATTACAAGAAGATGCTACCCAACTGCAGGAAGTTCACATCAATGCGGGTTATTATTCTGTCAAAGAAAAGGAGCGCACCGGAAGTATTGCCCGTATTACAGCTAAGGATATTGAAACACAACCAGTAACAAATGTGCTTGCTACGATGCAGGGAAGGATGGCTGGGGTTAATATTACCCAGACAACGGGAATGCCAGGTGGGGGATTTGATATCCAGATACGGGGACAAAACAGCCTGCGGTTTGATGGTAATAGCCCCATGTATATCGTGGATGGTGTGCCTTATGCTTCTGAACCCATTGGAAGCCTTTTTACGTCTGGACATTTGCCACGAAGAACGAGTCCGTTAAATAGCATTAATCCTGGGGATATAGAAAGTATAGAAGTATTGAAAGATGCCGATGCAACCGCTATTTACGGGTCGCGCGGTGCCAATGGTGTTGTGCTTATCAGCACCAAAAGAGGAAAAGCAGGCAAAACTAAATTCACGGGTAGTGTCTCTAGTGGTTCAGGCCATGTCACCCGCTTTATGAAGCTAATGAATACCGAAGAGTACCTTGCAATGCGACGTGAAGCGTATGCCAATGACGGCGTTACGGATTATCCGGCTAATGCCTATGACATTAACGGAACATGGGATCAAAACCGATATACGAACTGGCAAAAAGAATTATTGGGAGGGAACTCCAGTATTAGTACTATGCAAACCTCATTGTCAGGCGGTTCAAAGCAAACGCAATTTGTATTAAGTGGTACTTATAATAAAGAGACTACTGTGTTTCCGGGTGACTATAAGTACGAAAAAGGCAATGTTCACCTGAATCTTAATCATGAGTCGGAAGACCAACGGTTCAGGATTAATTTTACTACGGGTTATGTGGTACAAAACAATACTATGCCGACAGCTGACTTTACGGGAGCAGCTCTAAGCTTAGCGCCCAACGCACCTTCGCTTTATGATGCCTTAGGGAATTTGAATTGGGAAAACGGTACTTTTGAAAATCCGCTACAATTACTTGCGACGGACTTTAAAGGGAGAACTAATGACCTTATTGCTAACTCACTGCTTTCGTACAGTCTGTTTAAGGGATTCGAACTCAAATCGAGTTTTGGTTATAGCGATTTGCGTTACAAAGAATTAAATCTGTTGCCTTCAACAATGTATAACCCCGCATATGGTTTAGACAGTTCCTCATCGTTGGTCTTTGAGAACAATACCAGCCGTAATTCGTGGATTATTGAGCCGCAGGCTAACTACCAGTTTACAGCAGGGCAATTCAAGATAGATCTGCTTGCCGGTAGCACTTTTCAACAGCAGATGTCGAACCAAGTTGTGCATATGGGCTATGGATTTTCAAGCAATGGTCTCCTTGAAAATCCGGCATCGGCATCCCTATTCTCCATTATGAACAGTGATGCAACGGTGTACAAATACCAGGCTTTTTTTGGCAGGGCAAATTTTAACTGGAAAGGCCGCTATATTATCAATATGACGGGTAGAAGAGATGGATCAAGCCGGTTTGGGATTGCTAACCGGTTTGCAAGCTTTGGGGCTGTTGGGGCATCATGGCTTTTCGGTGACGAACCAATTATAAAAAAACATGCAGAATTCCTCAGTTTTGGAAAGCTACGAGCCAGTTATGGTACCACTGGAAATGATCAGATAGGAGACTATCAGTATCTTGATACCTACAGTACATCTGGTAGCAATTATGAAGGCATAAGCGGTTTACAACCGACAAGATTATTCAATAAGGACTTTGGATGGGAAACCAACCGAAAACTTGAAGTAGCACTAGAAACAGGATTTTTGAAAGACCGTATTTTTTTGACTGCGGCTTGGTACCGAAATCGTTCGAGCAGTCAATTACTAGGTGTGCCTTTACCAGGAACTACCGGCTTTAACTCGATACAGGCAAATCTTGACGCAGAAGTACAAAATAGTGGTTATGAATTGACCTTACGTACGTTGAACCTGCAAGGCGATAAATTGAGTTGGACAACGAATTTCAATTTTACTAGTGCTAGGAATAAACTGCTCTCTTTTCCGGATCTGAAAGGTTCGTCTTACCAATCTCAATTTGTCATTGGTCAACCATTGAATATTGTTAAGGTATTCCATTATATTGGTCTTGACCCGCAGACTGGTACTTATCAGTTTGAGGACTTAAACGGTGATGGCCTACTATCGGCTAATGATGACAGGGGGTTTGTAAAAGAACTGAATCCGAAGTTTTATGGGGGATTGCAAAACCAGTTGAAGTACGGAGCGGTGCAACTGGACTTTTTGTTTCAGTTTGTTAAGCAGGAAAACTATACTGAAGCATTTGGAACCGTTTTGCCGGGAACCATGTCGAACCAGCCAGCATCATTTGTGTCACACTGGCAAAATCCGGGAGATAGTGGTCCTAATCAGCTTTATAGTACGGGAATCAATCCTACTGCCCAGCGTGCAAACACTCTTTACTCCCAAAGTGATGCGGTTATAGCGGATGCTTCTTACATCAGGCTGAAGAATATTTCACTCACGTATGATTTGCCGAAACAATGGACAAAATCCTTTAGCTGCAAGCTGAGCGTGCAGGGGCAAAATGTACTTGTCCTCACTTCTTATAAGGGAGGGGATCCCGAATTTAAGACTGCAGGTTTCATGCCTCCTTTACGCGTTTATACTTCTACATTACAAATCACTTTTTAACTGAAGCCATGAAAAATATACTATCAAAGAAAGCAATGTTACCTATTTTGATTATAAGTATTGCTATACTGGTTACAAGCTGCGATAGCTTCACAGAAGTTGACCTTCCAGATTCACAGCTTACTGCTGATGCTGTTTTTGAAGACCGTCTTACCGCTAATGCCGCGATGACTGATATTTACACAAAAATGCGCGATAATGGACTATTTACAGGCCTATTTACAGGGTTTTCGAACCAGTTGGGGCTCTACAGTGATGAACTTACCTCCTATTATAATCCAGGTAGTTTATCATTTAATTACGGTACTAATGCTTTGCAAGCATCGGGAACAGAAATAGCACAATTATGGAACAGTAGCTATAGCCAAATTTATGCTGCCAATGCCGTGATTGAGGGTGTGGATCATTCTGTTTCTCTGCCAGAACCTGACCGTAACCAATTGAAAGGTGAAGCTCTTTTTGTACGAGCGTTGATTCATTTCTATTTGGTAAATTCCTTTGGTGGTGTGCCGTATATTAGCACTACCAATTATGCAGCCAATCGCATTGCGCATCGTACTGCTGAAAATGATGCACTACTCTTAGTTAAATCTGATCTTGAACAGGCTATTGCACTTTTGCCCGACTCCTATATTAGTTCAGAACGTGTAAGGCCAAACCGCTATGCGGCTTATGCCATGCTGGCGAGAGTTAACCTTTATCTCCATTTATGGGATCAGGCTTCTAATGCTGCTTCTGCTGTTCTGAACCAAACAGATGTTTATGTATGGGAGAATGATCTTGATAAAATTTTCCTTAAAGAAAGTACAACTACGATTTGGCAATTGATGCCTGCTATGATGGGAGACAATACAAAGGAAGCTAAAACATTTGTGTTTTTTAACGGACCGCCACCTTCATCATCACTTTCTCCGACCATTCTTACTGCGTTTGAGGCTAATGATCAAAGAAAAGTACACTGGACAAAAATGATTACAACGGGTATTAATAGTTGGTCTCACGCTTATAAATATAAGGAGTTTTCCAACACGGGGAGTTCTGTAGAATACTCGATTGTGCTCCGACTTGCTGAGCAGTATCTGATTCGTGCTGAAGCCAGAGCGCAGCAAGGTGATTTGATTGGCGCTAAAGAAGATTTGAATAAGATAAGGAATACAGCAGGTTTAGGGGATACACCAGCATCAACTAGTGCAGAAATTATCACTGCCGTGCTAAAGGAACGCCAAACGGAACTTTTTTGTGAATTTGGACACCGCTTCTTTGACCTAAAAAGAAATGGCTTATTGGATACTGCATTGTCTCCTGTGAAATTGGGTTGGAATACTACAGATAGATTACTTCCGCTACCTCAAAAAGAATTGTTGTTAAACCCAAATCTGGCCCCACAAAATGATGGTTACTAGAATAGTTCAGAGAAAGAAAAAACTTCGTCATTCTTTTTTCTTTCGCTTAGTTGCTTCTTGTTTTTTGCTAGTGAGCTTCCCTTCAATAGGGCAGGTTTTACAAAAGAAAACGGTACCGGAAGAAGATTATCATTTATGGAGTGATATGCTATCGCACAGTATTTCTGACAAGGGAGGTTGGGCAAGTTACAGCCTGCAATACGATACAGCTGATACGCTATTTGCTATAGCAACAAAAAGCAGAAAAAAATACGCATTTCCTCATGGTACAAATGGGGAGTTTAATGATGAAAATTGGTTTGCGTGTAAGCAGAATGATACGTTGGTTTTGCAAGACTTAACATCAGGAAAAGTGAATTACTTCCCGAAAATTAGTAGCTATTCGTTTTCGGGCAATGGTAAATACTTAATACTGATTAGTGATGATCAAAGTGGCAACCAACGCTTAACTGTAAAAAACATGCTTGGTCAAACCGTGGCTAATGCTGATAATGTCAACGAATGGATATGGAATACACGCAAGGATGCGATTGCCTACGTTACTGGAAAAGATAAAGTGGAAATACTTGAAATCTTTGACAATTTTATAAAAAAAGAGATACCGGTTTTAACAGATGGCGCGATTAAAAACCTGAGCTGGCTTAACCAAACTATTGCCTTTATTCAAAATAATGGCTTGAGAGGCAAGCTGTATGCCTATCGGTTAGATACTGGGAAGCTTTTATCATTTGTTCCGGAAAGCTGTTCCAATTTTCCTAATAATATGATCATAGGCGCTGGTTTTAGTTCGGTTACTATTTCAAATGATGGAAATCGGATCTTTTTCAAGTTGAAAGAAAATGTGCCGAATGAAGATACAGCCGAAGTTGTTCAAGTATGGAATGGAAATGATAAGCAAATCTATCCCAATTTAAAAATGTACGGTGACGTTACATTACAGGATAAAGTTGCAGTATGGTTTGTAGATTCGGGTCGATTTTTGCAGATTAGCAACAGGGAAGAGCCCTCTGCACTAATTGGGCGTACCGCAGAATATGCGTTGACTTGGAATGAATTCGAATCTGAGCCACATTTTGATGGTATAGGATCGAGAGATATTTATGTAACTGCAGTTCAAACGGGTAGAAAGCGATTATTGCTCAAAGGATATCCTGGGACGGGAATGGCGCCGGCATTTTCTCCCAAGGGCAATTACTTATCTTATTCAGTAAATGGTGACTGGTGGGTGTATGATTTCAAGAAGGACGAACACCGAAATATTACTCAAGATTTGGGCGTTCCAGTTCGTGATATCGATTATGATCGTGCGGGGCAAGTTCCTTTATATGGTATTGCAGGGTGGAGCATAGACGACAACTCTCTTTTCATTTATGACCAGTTTGATATTTGGATGATTAGCGCTGACGGAAAGACAAAGAAACGGCTGACCAAGGGACGTGAAAATAAAACTACTTTTCGTTTTGCAACTGCCCAACGCAGGCTCCTCTCTAAGTTCGATTACATGGATCGAACGACTGCAATCATCAGTAATTCAACGCAGTGGATTTTATCTGCCCAAAATGCTACGACAGGGTATAGTGGATTTTATAGATACGATGGGACAACTGGTGCGCGTCCAATTTTTTGGGAACACAAAAGAACTGACCGTGTGGTAAAGGCGAAAAATAGTAACGTTTTTACTTTTATCTCGCAACATTTTGATGCGCCCCCTGAGTTGCTGTTTGTCGATGCTCTTGGGAAACCAAAAGAATTGTATCGCAGCAATTTGCAGCACCACAATTATTTGTGGGCTAAGGTTGAGAAGGTTTCGTATGTTGTAGATGGAAAACCCTTATCGGGTGTTTTAATTTATCCTGCGGGTTTTGATCCTACGGTCAAGTACCCTATGATTGTTAGCATTTATGAAAGACAAGGAGGTAGTTTACATCGGTATGTTAAGCCGACGCTATTGAACGAGAATGGGATTAACTTTACGGTATTGTCGTCAAAAGGTTATTTCATCCTGTTGCCTGATATTGTCTATGAAATGCGGCAAACAGGTGAATCAGCAAAAAAATGTGTATTGGCTGCAGTTGATGCGGTGCTTTTAAACTTTAGTATAGATCCTGCAAGAATTGGATTAACAGGGCATTCTTTTGGTGGCTTTGAAACGGATTATATCATAACGAAAACAAATCGGTTTGCCGCGGCAGTCGCCGGGGCAGCTATTACAGATTTGGTATCAAGTTATCTTTATTATAACAGTAATTATGCGACTTCAGATTTTTATCGATATGAAATTGATCAGGAACGTATAGGAATGTCTTTATTTGAAGATATGTCAAGTTACCTCAACAATTCACCGGTGTTACTGGCTCAAAATGTAACGACACCTTTATTGGCATGGACAGGAGATGAAGACAAACAGGTACATTATTTTCAAAGCATCGAGTTTTATTTTGCTTTGAGAAGGTTGAAGAAAGAACATACTCTACTTATTTATCCCGAGGAATCTCACACAATAATAGACAAGGAGAAACAGGCTGATCTCACAAAACGAATTGAGGCTTGGTTTGCGAAATATTTAAAATCTTAAATTGAAAAGCCGTCACATTTTTTTGTGACGGCTTTTCTTTAAAAATTAAGGATTACTTCTAAACAACATCGTTGGACATTGGTTGTCGCTTATGCGACGATACAACTGCGAGTTATCAATGCTTGACTTACAAAGCTGACCTTGAACGTTATCACACGATTCTACAGGTTGACAAGGTTGGGCAGCACCAATTACCTTTTTATAACCCGTTTCACTAGCAAGTACGGTTGCCTTTTTTTCCATCGCATTTGAGGATAAAGCACCAACTAATCCGAGAGCAACAAACGCTACCGGCATACCGAATTTTAAAATTTTAGTTTTCATAATCGTAAAAATTAAAAGTTTTGATCTACTCTTTTTTACAGGTTTTCGATCTTGTCCTGCTATTTGGCCAATAGATTGCTTAGTCGGGTTTACGACCGACTCTGTTTTTTATAATTAGCTGTAATTATGGGCTGTAGTTTGTAGCTTATAAGGTGATTTCCCACTAGGGCGTAAAGCTTATCACCATGTACTATTATATCACGTAACTTTTGTTTGTCGACATCGTAGACATAGAAGCTTTCGAGATAGCTATTTGAAGAGATATTATAGCTATCTACAATACTGGCTAGTTTCCACATTTCTAAGCTTTCATATCGACCGGGGATATTACTGTTGACAAAGAGTATATTACCATAAACAGCTGCATCTTTATTTACTAGCAACGGCTTTTTTGCAAATTTTCGTTCCCCACGTTTTTCTAAATCTACCAATTCAATATTTGAATGTGCGATCGTGTCTATTGTATTACCTCTATAATCTAAATTTAGTTTAGGATCGGCGACGATAAATTGATTGCGATAGGCATACAAGTAAATTATTCTGTTAATTTCATTACTATACATTAATGAGCCATCAGTATCGAAAAGGCCATCAATCTGTTTTTGCAATAAATTATGATTTAATACTGTCTTTTCATTGGAGAGTAGATCAACTTTCCCTACTAAACTTTCTCCACTACCCCGTTTTTGTACTCGAACTGCCAAAGAGGTTGAGTCAATAGCTTCTGCATAGGTAAAGTACTCAGAGCCACTTTTGTATAACTCAGCCTTCCAGTCTGAAATTTTACCCCTAAATATGCAAGGAACCGTTCCGTCATAAATATAAAAATAGGGGCCGTTTACTCTAATTGTCAGTGAACGAAATGGCAGGTCGATTTTGTCAAGCGTAATATTGTGTATCGTTGTTTTATTTAACGCTGTATCTACAACGGTCATTAATAATTGCGAGGTTGTATTTCCCAAGTAAACATGATCACCATCTGCCCCAGCAAAATAGTACGACCTTAATTTGAGGTTATAGTCCTTGATTTTGGTTGCAGGGGCACTTGATAAACGCCGCACAAATTTATTGTGATAGCTATGGATGTTTTCCGAGATTAAAAATAAAGCTATTACTATAATAATACCTGTCAATGCAGAACTGGACACCACAATTAATTTCCTTTTTATAGTACTAAATGGTGTTGGTTGCAACCACAATCCAATCAGTGCCAAGAAAACAAATCCTATGTTAAAAATCAAATGCTCGTGCCAATTCATTTTTTCTAAAATACCTCCACAGGAACAAGGAACAAATACGCTATGATTTAAAATAATATAGATGTAAACTGTAAATATTAGCATTAACACGAAAGATGATACCAAGGCTGGATACCTAAACTTTGGTAAAACTAATAAGATGACAATTAAAAATTCAGCTGACGGAACCGCCCATGCTACTTGTTCGGCAAAAGAACTCAACAGCGGTGACTGTCCTAGTTGCTGTTTGAAATTTTCGAAATCAAGTACTTTGTTGGTCGCTGCATAAGTAAAAAGCAAAATAAAGAGCCAACTTATGAAATTTACTATAACACTTTTAATTTTTTCAGAAATTTTCATAAGTTGCTTTTTTAGTCTTGTAAAATTCTACAATATAAAAGTATAATGTTATGCAAATCAGAACTTTCGTTATCCAAAATAGAGTTGAAGCTGTTCAGTATTTAATTAGCTTCATTCGGGCTACGATCCACTTCACTCGGTGCATACTTAAATCTTTTTTTAAATGCTTTATAAAAGTTGAGGTAGGTATTAAAGCCATTCATTATTGCAATTTCTTTGAGTGGAATCTTTGTTTGCAGGATCATCAAATGTGCTCTTTTTAATCTTTCATCGTGATAAAAATTATAAATACTTGTTTTGAAAAATTCACGAAATCCAAGTTTCAATTTGTATTCATTACAATCAAAAAGCACAGCTAATTCTTTAAGGGTTGGCAGTGGTTGCTCCAAGTGATTTAATATGTAATCATAAAGATTTTGCATGACGATAGCTTCGGATTGTCTTTCTGGATTTATTTTTATTACATACTTCGGGTCTGACAGCAATTCTTGCAATATCGTAGTAATTGAGTTTACTATTATTTTGTCACTGTAACGCAGTCGTGAAATGGTGCAAAAAGCAGGAAGTAATTTATTATTACCCGTAACAAAAATAAGCTGAACGGTGCTATGGTAATTGTCATCTAGTGACGCTTCCTTCTTTTTTTGATTCCAAATACTGAAGGATTGTGGTGCGATAAATTTTCCAAAGTCTACCTGAAATAATTCTTCAGATTCATAGTATAGTGCTTGTAGAGCGTGTGCATTATAATTGCTGATAAGAAAGTTATCGTCTAAGATAAATGTTGTTTGTACTAAGTTTTGATAACTGTAATGAGGGTTAACGTAACCTGATTGGAGTAGTATATCATGCATTTCTCCAGCGAGGTTATTAAGCATTTCAGACATCTTGCCGACTTCGTCGTCTTGATCTGTTTTGATAATTCTAAAAGCGAGATTACCAGTTGCCATTTCAAAAAGCATTTGGTAAATCGCCTTTATGCGTTGTTGTATTTTTTGATTTTCCATTAGATTAAGTAGTGAGAAATTGAATGTGGAATATCAAGACAAGTGCTTGAAAAGACAGACAAAACTATATAATGTAATTTTTATTTACTAAAAGTATAGTATTCAATTCGGGAATTGAATAGGTGTTTTTTAGAAAAAAATGAGCGGTGAATCGTTTTTTAATTTCATAAATCAATGTGTAATTCTTGAGGCGCTCTATAGTTGAGGTGTGGAGTAATAGGATTTATTGTAGTTTGGTTTTTAGGTGTTTAGCTGAGATGGAATGTTTTTGAGTTTAGGAGGAATTATGATAAAAACGGTAGTTGGAAGAGTAAGGGGAAGAGGTAGAAAGATGCTGAGAGGTGTCTTTTTCTTGACATTTATTTTTTGATAATGAGGAAAACCGTAAAGTTTGGTGTTTTAGAAAAGATACATTTGATGAATTTTAAAAATATAAATTATGGTAAGCTATGACGAAAATGACTTGATTAATAATGATTATGTCAACACAACTACAAAAGGAGATAACCCCAATTATACCGCTATTCGTGATCGAGAAAGGGTAAGTAAAAAAGAACTTTACGAAGTCGTGTGGTTCTGTGATGCTTTCGTAAAGGGTTATAAAGTGCCTAAAACCAAAGAAAGCTTTCAAAAGGTTGAAAAACTATTGAGGCTTCCACAAATAAGCGGCGTTGTAATGCGTAAAGAACTTATTGATTTTGTAGCTAAAAATTGGAATTCTAAGTTGGTTTAGGCGTGTTTTTTAAGATGTTAAACTCAATCATTCAAAGAGCTCCTGTAAAAAGGGCTTTTTGATTTCATACTAAAAGAGAACCTGTATGATATAATAGGAGTTGTTGTGATTAGGGTTGCTAGAATATGGTTAAGAGGGAAGATTTATGAGCGTTTGAGGAATAGGCATAATAATGATAGTTGGAAGGATAGACGAAAGAAATGAAAAGATGCCGTTATAGAATTAGCTTTCTATTGGATATTCCATTTAAGTCAAAATATCACTAAATGTGGGTATTGTAACAATAGTTAAAAATGATTTTATTTACGAACTAGAATATATAGCGTGAAATACGGTAAAACTTTAAAAAAAAGCTTTACCTGTTGATGTTATATAAAAGTTAGTATCCATTTTGCGAAAACGACAGAAAAACAGAGAAAATTTATGGAAGTAAAAGATTTAATGACCTATAAAGAAGTTATCGATTCGCTAAATGCAAAGAAACGACAAAAACATTTATTATTTGGTAATGGATTTAGTATTGCTTATGACCCAACTATATTTTCATATAATGCTTTAAGTAAGTTTATTGATGATATTGATAACGATCTTTTGAAAAAACTTTTTGAAGTAATAAATACAAAGAACTTTGAATTAGTAATGCAGCAATTAGATAATTTCATTGAAATTGCAAAAACGTTTAGTACAGACCAAAACTTAATTAAAAAAATAATTGAAGCTAATGAAATTTTAAAGACAAGCTTAATTGAAGCAGTTCAAAAACTTCATCCAGAACACGTTTTTAAAGTTCCCGAAGAAAAAAGCAAATGTTGTCATTTGTTCCTTAACGAATACCTTTCCAAAGAGGGTAAAGTTTTTTCTACAAATTATGACTTACTACCTTATTGGATTTTAATGCGTAATGAATCGAAATTTGCAATAGATGGATTTGGTAGAGAAGTTGAAAACCCTGATGAAGTATTGAGAAAACAAGACCCTATTTTTTCCGAACTTCAATGGGGTAAACATAAAAAAGAGCAAACTATTTTTTACCTTCACGGTGCATTATTAATATTTGACACAGGCATTGAAATTGAAAAAGAAACTTACGATATCGAACATTATCTATTACAAAAGATAAATGAAAGAATGGCTGATAAATCTTACCCAATTTTTGTCACAGCCGGAAGTGCTCAAGAAAAACTTAATCACATTTCTCACAATAAATATTTATCATACTGTTACGATGAATTAACTGAAATAGAAGGTTCTCTTGTCACTTTTGGCTTTAATTTTGGAGAATATGACACTCATATTATTGATGCCATTAACAAGGCTGCAAAACAAGGACAAAGAGCAGGAAACAAATTACACAGCGTTTATATTGGTGTTTATTCAGAAGAGAATCTTAACTATATAAAAGAAATTGAACACAAATTTAGATGTAAAGTAAACATTTACAACGCTGCAACAGTACCAATTTGGGAAGATAAGTAAAAACGGCTACTAACAGCTTTGAGCTAGCTGAATTTTAGTTGAATTATCGTTTCGCATCAAGTTTTCGTTAAGTAGGAAATTGAGCGGTTACGAATTTCCAGTCAACTTAAAGTGGCAAAACGTTAACTACAAGTTTACCGTAGATTACTAAAATTAAACAACTTAACATAAATACTTTTAAATTTATAATTAATGGATAAAGCAAGAATTAAGGATACTGATGAAATTGTTATGGCAGACACTATACTTGATCTTTATCCAAATTATAGTGAGCTAGAATTTGTATGTATTGATGAAATATGTTCTGTTCGTATGTCTCCAACTTGTATTAAAAAGACAGAACGTAAAAAACCACATTTTAAAAAATACAGAAATAGAGAACATATAGAAACCTGTGAATACGCCACTTTAAGTAAATTATACCAAAAAGGAGGAGATCAAAAATTAAATAAAATAGAAATTAATAAAATTGGTTACCCATCTGTTTTTATTTTAAATGATGATGAAGAAGATTTTAAAAAAATCACTAAAGCCAGACTTGATAGTAAAGACGAAGGAGTTTCTGGCCGTGGTAATGCAATTTCAAAAGTTTATGAATTTGATGATGAAAATGTCAAGTTTGATAGAAAAAATAGAGTTCAAAGTATTGATAGAATTGTAAATTGGTATTTAGGTTTTCCACACAATAGAGATGTTGAGATAGAAATAAATTCTATAAAAATCGCATATAGATACTTTTTCAAACAAATAAAATATTTCACAGATCCTATAAAATTGCAAAATGAGAGAATATTTTATGGTAAGCTTATATTATCAAAAACAAACAAAAATGTATTTGATAAATATACTGATTGCGTTTATTTTAATTTATTGGCTTATAAAGATGAATTCAAAAAAAAATCTAATTATTCTGTTAAAATTGATAAAAAGTTAATATCAAAACATAGTTTATCTAGGTTGAAAAATAAGTATGACAAATTATTTGACAAAGCATTTACGGAATTAGAAGAAGGAACAAACGAACCTAATTTCGGTCTGTATGTTTTCGTTTATGGGACGATTGACGAGAATAATGATACCATTATGAATGTCAAACAAAATCATATTACTTTTAGATATGATGAAGTTAGAAAAACAATTATTGAAGTTTAAAATAATTACTAAACAGTTTTATGAATATTTAATACATTGAAAATAGAACCTGTAGTAAACAGCTAGAGCTTTGTTGGGCTTGAAAAGTCAACAATGAAGCCTGCGTTGAACGGAACCGGGGTAGTTTGAAAAGAAAAATAATTACGGTTTAAATCACATATATATACTTTCTAATTAATAAAATAAAGTTCGTTTGGAGGTTTTTAGATGAACTGATTTACAGGCAATTTAAATAATATTATCGTGAAAAAAGAAACCAAAAATATTTTCATAACAATAACAATAAATTTAGTTGTGGCGGCTTTAATATTTTTGTTTTTGATAAATTTCGATTTAACTGAATTCATAAAATTTATTTCAAGCTTATTTTTAAATTTTTTCATAGGAATACTTGGTCTGTATTTTATAGGATATTTAATCGGGCAAAACCTAAATAAGCTAAAGAATAAAAATAATAAATATAATGTCTTGCATGGTGTTCTAGCAATTTTTGGAGTTTTATTTTTCGGAACATTAATTGGATCTACAATAGGTTTTTTGCAAGAAGGACTTCCTGATGGTTACGAATATAACTTTAAAGAAGAATTATACGATTATTATTTTAAACCATTTTTTTGGATTTTTATGTTTGGATTTGTTCCAACTCTAGTAAGCGGAATTATATTAGGATACAAATTAAAAACTACCTATCACATCTAAAGGTTTCGTTGCTTGCGCATCACGAACAATGAAACCCGTGTTGAACGGAATTGGAGGTAGTTTAAATCCTGTATATTTACTTCCTAATTAATAAAATAAAGTTCTTCTGAATATTTTTAGATGAACAGAAGTTAGCAGCAATTTTAAAAGAACTAAAAACTAGAAAAATGAAATTAACTATCTTATTATTATTATTATCACTGTTTGTTGCGACAGCTACATTAGCACAAAACCGTTCAAAATTTTATCATAAGATAAAGAAATCTGATATTGAAAGCGGTTACGTAAAACTCGTTTATAAAGACAAAAATGGAACTGTAAAAGATATTTCAGTATGTAGTGAATACCTTAAAGGAATTATCACATTAGACAAAGGAGTTCCTGTTATTGATTTTTGGTCCATTAGTGATGACAATGATGCTGACATTTCTACATGTATTTCAAACGACACAGAACTAGGAAAGTTTGAAATAGATTTAACACCAAGAAAAAAAGTTGGGGACCCTACAAAATACATTATTATTCCATTTCGAGCTTGGACATGGGGAATAGGAACTACTCCATTTAGATATAGACCAAAAACAGAAAGTTCCTTTTCTACTATTTCGTCAAATTTAGGTGTAAGTCTTAATTATGGACGAACATTTGGTTGGTCAACAATCAGCCCAAGAGCAATAAACAATTTCTCCATTACAGTTGGACCTTTTGTTGGCATGTCATCAGTTGACTTGAAGAAAAGTACTGTAAAGAGTCCGACAACTTGGACAACTGACAGAACAAATGCAGCATTTACTTATGGGATAAATTCAATTTTTGCTAGAAATAATTTTGGACTAGTCTTATCTCTTGGTTTTGACAATAATTTTGGTGAAAATTCAAAAGAATGGAGTTATCAGAATAAACCGTGGTTTGGAATAGGAATAAATACAAGTCTTGGGATGTTCTAGAAAATAAATAGTTACTAGAAGCTAATCTTTCAATGTGTTAGCAGTACAACTAATGATAACTCATGTCGAACGGAACTGGAGAAAGTTCAAAAAGAAAAATAATTGTAGTTAAATCACATATATTTACTTCCTAATTAATAAAATAAAGGTCGTTTGGGGGGTTTTAGACGAACGGATGTTACCTGCAAGCTTAAACAACAACAACTAAAATGCTAAGACTGAAATTAACCATTTTTACACTCTTCATTCTGACAAATTCATTTGGACAGAAAATAGAAAAAGTATTTCTTGACAAAAATGATTCTAGCAAAAATTGCTACACAATAATTTATCCGCCAAAACTTCCTTGGACAGGATATATTTTTCTAATTCCGGGTTTTGGTGAAACAGCAGAAAATGTTTTACAACAAACTGACTTACCTAAACTTACAGCTAAAAGTGGACTTTTGACAATTATTCCAACCTTCCAAGACGGTGTTTTATCTTTTGGTGTAGACACTTTAAGCCAACAAACTTTTGACAAAATTCTTAAAGATGTAACCTCTAAACACAAACTTATTGACCAAAAATTTTATGTTGGTGGATTTTCAATTGGCGGTAGTTGTGTCATTAAATATGCTGAAAACGCAGGAATTAAACCAACAGCAGTTTTTGCGATTGACCCACCACTCGACTTTGAAAGATTTTATAATTCCGCAAAAAGAGATATTCGACTTTCAAAAGACAACGAGGCCAATCAAGAGAATGTTTATATGGTAGACAGAATTGAAAAAGAAACTGGTGGAAGTCCAACAACAAACCTTACCGAATATTACACTATTTCGCCTTACTCATTTTCAGACACAACCCAAAGAGCAATTAAACAATTAATAAAAATGCCTTTGAGAATTTACACAGAACCTGACATAAATTGGTGGTTGAAAGAACGTGGTGCGGACTTTACGAGTATGAATGCGACAGAATGTTCCGCAATGATTAATGAACTAAATAGACTTGGAAATCAAAGTGCAGAATTAATAACAACACAAAATAAAGGTTATAGAAAACCTGACAATAGAAGACATCCACATTCTTGGAGTATTGTGGATAATAATGAATTAATTGAATGGTTACTAAGACAGAAATAAAGCCAGCAGTTAACAGCAAGGTTTTCGTTGCGTGCGCAGCACGAACAATGAAAGTTGTGTTGAACGGAACCGGAGGTAGTTGTAAAAAGAGAAATAATTGTAGTTTAAATCACATATATTTACTTTCTAATTAACAAAATAAAGTTTGTTTGGAGATTTTTAGACGAACTGGAGTTGTAGGTAATTACCCAAACGTTACATTTAAAAAGGATGTTAGTATACAAGTATAGAGGAGGAAATGAAGAAGTTTTTCAAAGAGATTTAAGCTCGATTGAAAAAAATTACTTTTGGAGTTCTAGTATTGATGAACTGAATGATCCATGGGAAACAATAATACAGTCAGAAAAATTTATAACACAATCTAAAACAATTAGCTGGTTGTATGGAAAACATACAAATGAAAAATTATATAATCTTAATGAAGCACTAGAAAGTTTTCTTTCATTGAATAAAAGAATTGGAATTTATTCTTTATCAAAAACCTTTTTGGATGAATTGCTTTGGGCGCATTATGCAAATTCGCACAAAGGATTTTGTATAGAATATAATTTAGAAGTTTTACTCGATACTTTTAAGACAGAAAAAGTATTTTCTTTTCCTGTAAAATATAATAAAGTTCCGCCAGACATAACTCTTGCAGATATCAACACCAAAAATGGTGGACTTATTCACAAATTATCTGGTTTTAAATCTAAACGATGGGAATATGAAGAAGAGCATAGAATAATTACAGATTATTCAGGAAAACAATCATATAATCATCAAGCTTTAAAATCAATATATTTCGGTTTAAGAATGTCTGAAGAACATAAGTTAGAAATGTTTGACAGGTTGAAAGGTAGAAACATATTTTTTTTTCAAATTCAACATCTTGAAAAGTCATATAAATTTGAAGCTATCAGAATTGAAAATCCTTTTGGAGAAAATATCCATTATTTAAAAAATATTCCTGCTTCCGTTACTAAAGATAAAGCTATTTCTTTTGAAATAAAGCAAAAAAATTTTTATAAACTTAATTCAAAAGGTGTTATTACGATAATGCTTGAATCAATAATTGGAAAATCAGAAATCGAATGGTTAGCGAATAAAATTTGTGATGAAATATTTCATACAGCAGAGAAAGTTTTTATTTTCTATTATCTTGAAGATCAAAAAAATACTGAGGTCGCATGGGCAACATCGCATTTTACAAATGGGAAACTAGAAATCAATATAAATGATTTTATTTTATCAATGTAATTGCCTCCAGCAGCTAAGGATCATTGTGTGCTTAGCTCAAACAACGAAACCTGTGCAGAAAGGAACCGGAGGTGTTTAAACAAGAGGAATAATTGCAATTTAATCCTGTATATTTACTTTATGAATAACAAAATAAAGTCAGTCTGGAGGTTTTTAGAAGAACTGACGTAATAGGCAATACTAACGCAGACTGGAAAATCTAACGTAATTTTTATATTAAACTAAATGAACATAAACTTTTCTTCTAACTTATTTCTTTGGTTACTATTAATAACTTTACCAGAAATGGTATTTTCTCAATCGGCTGACTTTACCATTCAAGATGTAAAGTTTGAAAGTCAGGGCGTCACTCTTGCGGGCTCAATTTTAACACCTAAAAAAACAGTTGCAGCAGTTGTAATTGTTCACGGGTCTGATCCTGTAAAAAGAGAAATGGACTTCGCAATACGTCTTGCCAAAGAAGGTGTTGCTGTATTGACATATGATAAACGTGGAGTTGGGGAATCGGGCGGTGTATATGCAGGGCCATCTGTTGGTACTAATAATATTGACACTACTAATCTTAATTTATTATCTCACGATGCAAGTTCAGCTGTAAACACATTTCGAACCTATTTGAAAGATAAAAAAATACCAATTGGATTAGTTGGCTTCAGTCAAGCAGGATGGATTATCCCAATTGCTGCAAGCAAAAATCCACAAATAGAATTTATGGTTTTATTTAGTTGCCCTACAATTACAACTCTAGAACAACTTCGATTTCAGTTTTATACTAACGGCAACAATAATTTTTGGGAAAATCATACAGAATCAGATGCTCGTGAACATACTAAAAATGACCCAGACAGGTATCAATTCGTTGCGACTGACCCAAAAATTTCTCTGAATACTCTTTCAATTCCAGGACTTTGGCTTTTTGGCGAGAAAGATATCCAAATTCCAGTAAAGTTATGTATAGAGCAACTAAATACATTCAAAGTTCAAGGTAAACCTTTCGAATATACTTTGTTTTCAACATTAGGTCACAATACTTCTTCCGGCGATATTACAGAAACTGTTGATATTTCAATTCAATGGATAAAACAGAAAGCTTTGAATATTAAGAAGTCTAAAGTATCAAAATAAAGCACTGCCTACAACAGATAAGGCTTCGTTGGGCTTGAAAAGCCAACAATGAAGCCTGTGTTGAACGGAACCGCTATAAGTTTTATTTTTCTGATTTGATCTCTTTTATCATACGCTCGAGTTTTTCTCGCTGTTGTTTTGCTTTTTCATCATATGCCTTTTGCCTTCTTTCGAATGTGGTTTGATTCAATTGGAGCTCTTTTTCCAAAGACAAAGTTTTATTACAACTATAAATCAAGAGAGCCAATAACAATGCAATACTGCAGAAATAAAAACGATATTCCAATAAAAGAAATTTTAGTGATTCAATTGTTTTTGTTAGCATGTTATAAGATTTAAAATGTTCTTTTGAAAAAATTTCCAGACTAAGATAAATGTACTACAAATTACCTGACTTGAACTATCTATTCTAAACTCATTATGAGCTATATTAGGAAAGTAGAAATTCTAATTGGCATTTTTGATAATTTTATCATTATTGCAGTTTAACATTTTGTTTCTTAAAACCATCATATCCTCACTCACTTTTTTATCTAATATTTTAGCGTAGTGCTGCGTAGTTCTGATGTTTTTGTGTCCTAACATTTTGCTCACACTTTCAATGGGAACACCATTTGTGAGTGTTACAGTCGTCGCAAAAGTATGACGAGCAATATGGAAAGTTAATTCTTTTTCGATTTCACCAACAGACACACCAAGCTTTAGACAAGTATATGCGCCACTTCACGGACGAGTTTTTAACGCACCTACCAAGTCAGAAAAGTTAAAAATGAGCAAGTAACCCAAAGTTTCAAGACAACGAACTTTGGGAAAACATGGTACATCAAAGTATAGATATCTTTCTTAAATAAAAAACACACATATCAAAAAAAGAAATGTGTGTTTAAAAATTGAAATATAAGTACTTTGTTTACTAAAATTTAGCTGTAAATCCAAGATAGAAACTTCGTCCCACGGCAGGTATAATGCCTGGCCCAGGATATTCATCAGTTCTACGAGTGAAATAGGATTTATCTGCTAAATTATTAGCGCCTAACTTGATTGCAAAATTATTTAATTTATAGGAAGCACTCCAGTCCCAAACCGTATAAGAAGGAATATGACCCGCAACTGGATCTTCGCTAGTCATAACATTAGAAGCATCTCCATAAGCATCTCCAACGTAATTGTACTGTAAAGTGGACGATAATTTATCAGTGTTAAAAATTAAGCCTATGCGGTTTATGGTTTCGGCGGCCGCTTCGACTCTTTTTCCTTTAAATTCTCCTGTTGTATATTTGGCATCTATATAAGAAAATGAATTGAAAATGCTTAAACCAAAATCAGATTGCGAATTAAAGTATTTTATAATATTAAACTCGATATAACTTTCGATTCCTTGGTGTACACTATTGGCAATATTTTTTCTAACAGAATAATAATCTCCTGTAATTGGATTGGTTGCTAATGTTACCCCGATACGGTTGTTGTACGCCATATAAAAAGCTCCAATATCAAAATTAAGGTAATTTCTGATGGTTCCTCTGTAACCTATATCACTATTAAATCCTTTTGAATCTTTCAGGTTAGGGTCTATTTTTGAACTAGTTCCAAAAGGTTCTAATTGGCTGTAATCTATCGGACGGTATGCCTGAGAAATATTGGCATAGAGACTGGTGTTTTTTCCTGGTTTTAACTCCAATCCAAGTCCTGCTAATGCAAAAGTTCTATTTCTAACTTCACCTGTAAGCTGTATGTCGCCTTCTACTTCTTTATGTCCCTTGGCGGTACTTCTTAAATATTCAAATCGGAAACCGGGAGTGACGGTAAAATTTTTGGAAACTTTAAAAATATTTTCTACAAACGGAGCTAGATTGGTGGTGGTAAAATCTAAATCATATCCCCAATCTCCTATAATAGATAAATCAAAATCACTATTTGTGGTTCCTTCTCCGCCGCCTTGACGCTTAAACCAAGCATAACTTTGACGCACACCACTTGCAAAAGTTGATTTTTGATTCCCCAAAGAATAATTTTGGGAATAGCGCACTTCAGTTGTGGTATTGTTCATTTTTTCGATACCTACTTCTCTTGGGACATAGGTTCCCGTTATTGGGTCTGTGTCATCTGTGGCTCCGGCTCCTCCGTCTTCATTTCTCCAAACCAACGAACGACCGCTAAATAAATAGATTGATTTAACGCTCAAAGTGCTGTTTTCCGAAGGCGTATAATTGGCGTAAGCCGTAATGATATTCCAAGGGCTTTTTAGCCAGTTTCTTGCTCGTGTCGAGGCTTTTGGGTTAGCGTAAAATAAACTATCAGTTAATCCGCCTGGCATTTTTATTTTATTTCGAAGTAAAGAATATTCAACGCCAAAATTTAATTTTTCAGAATGATTGTATTGTATTTTTCCAAATCCAGAAACTTGCGATTGCTGACTGTTGGGTCTGTAGCCTTCCATATTTCGGTATTGTAAAAAGCCGTAGTAACTTATTTTTTTATAGTTTCCACCAACAGAATTAAAGGAATTAAACAACCCATAGCTTCCTATTGTTTGTGAAGTAATAAATTCAAATGGTTTGTTTTTTGGGGCATCTTTGGTGACATAATTGACTAAACCGCCAAATTGTGAACCAAATTGCAACGATGCAGCACCTCGAACCAATTCGATGCGATTGACAGCTTCCATTGGTGGAATGTAATACGATTCATTATAACCATAAATATCAGCACTGATGTTGTACCCATTCTGTCTGGTATTCATCTCTACACTTTGTGACGGATTAAGTCCACGTGTTGCAATTCCGTTGGCGGTAAATCCACTACTCTCTGTTTCTACAATATTTAAACCTGGAATTCTTCCTAGTATTTGTCTGGTATTATTGACTGCTTTATTGGCATCGAGACTGTCAACAAGAATGATTTCACTTTTTTTACCAGCATAAATGATTCCGTCTTTACTATCGGGCAAGTGACCTATCCCATTTACGGTTTTAAAGCCTTTGACAATAACTTCTTTCAGGGAGTTTTCGGTATTTTCTTGCGCTTCTATGGTTTGCAGTCCAGCTAAGGCAAGAAGGGTAAACATTATTTTATTGAATTTCATATTGTGATTTTTGTAGTATTAAAAAATTATTTTCGGTAATGATCGGTAAGCGTTCCAAGAAATGTTTCTAGTTGACTTTCTTCTTGGGCAGTCATCTTTAAATTACCTAATTCGTCTCTATTTACGTTTTCAAGTACTTCGGGAGTAGCAAATTCGTTTGGGTTTACATCTCGAACATTATAGAAATGGATGACTTCTTTTAAGGTTTTAAAGGATCCGTTATGAAAGTAGGGGGCTGAAATAGTAATGTTTCGTAACGTAGGAACTCTAAATTTTCCGTTGTGCTCGGGTTGCGAAACAATAGCTCCAATACCCAGATCAATAAAGTTGGCTCCAGCAGGATTTACGGCTGTTGATTGGTTGTAAAATGGATTTTTTTCGTTTCTGGGCACTCCTATATTATCATAGCTAAAATCAGTAAACAAAATTTTTCCCGTTCTTTCGTCAGGTTCTAAAACGTGACATTGTGCACATTTTCCTTTTCCTTTAAAAACGGATAATCCTTTCTTTTCATCATCCGTAAATTTGATCAACTGTTTGTTGAAATAATCAAATTTTGAGGTAAAAGAATTCACTTCTTTTGATGTCTCAAAAGATGCTAATGCATCGGCGATGTAGGACATTAATTCTTCGTCGGTCTTTGCTACCCCGTATTCTTTTTCTATTTCGGAATAATAGGATGTCTTTTTTATTTTTGAAATAACATCTGCAATATCCGCATTGTTCATTTCTACTGGATTAATAAAAGGGTGCCTGAGTTGCTCTTGTAAATTTGGGGATCGTCCATCAAGAAATAATCCGCCAATATAGGTTTCATCCGTAGTATTATAGGTACGCTCCGGAGAAAAAACGTTGTAGGCTAAATTTGGAGAATTTCTATTTGCAAAAGCACCAGTTATGGCACCTTCAGATACATCTCTGAGCAAAGGATCACTAAAGCCAGTTTCTGGTGCGTGACAAGAAGCACAAGCTTGACCGATAGGTTTGGAGAGGTTTTTATCGAAGAAAATTAATTTCCCGATTGCTATTTTATTACTAACAACAGGTACATATTCGAAATCATCAGCACAACTGGATAGCGTTATCATTACTACTAAGCCAATTAAAAAGTATTTTTTGCTCATTTATTTAGAATAGTTAAAAATAACGGTGCAAATATAAAATTCATTTCCGTTTTGACAAACTTATTTAGACTAAATATTAATAATATTTTAAATTAATTTTAACAGTTTTGAATTTCAATGTTTTACAAAAAAAAAAAATTTTTTTGGATAAGATTTTGTTTTGTTGTGCTGGACAAAAATATACAAAACCTATCGTTGCCGAAGATCCCTTTGTGATGAATAGTTCGGCAGAAAGGCAATTATGCAAAACTCGACTTTTGCTTAAGCATATCTTTTTCAGGACAAAAAAAAGAGTAGAATATCTTATTTTTCTATTCTTCTAATGAAATCTAATTCTTTAAGGACTTTTTCAGTACCCTCTCTGTATGATTAGGCTTTTTTTGTTTAATTCAAAATTTTGGTTCATTCATTTGTAAGTTTGAAACGAATGCCAACATAAACCTCTCTTCCCCTTGTTGGCCCCCAAACAGATGAAGTGTCAAAGTATTGACCAAATGGGTCTTGCCAACTAATAATTGGTTGTTTCTGTCTGAAATCAAATACATTTTCACATCCTGTGTAAACTTCAATCTTTTTAAAAATATAAGTAAATTGAGCGTTTACCAAAGTATATGGTTGTGAAAAATCAGGTCGTTGAAATTCTACTGGATTTGATTGTGTGTCTGGTAATCGTTGTTCACCATACCAATGCACATTTACATCAAAATGGAATTTGTTTGTTAAGGGTTTATAACTGTAAGTCGTCAAAACTTTATGTGCAGGATTGAAAGGTAATAATTGTTTTGTTCCATCTATTTCTCTGTAAACATCTAAAAAGTTGTAGCCCACTTTAAATTCAAAGCGCTTCCAAATTTTAAAATAAAGCTCTGTTTGAAAAGCATTACTTATGCTTGTTCCAGTAAAGTTTTTAATGATTGCTTTTGTTGGGTCGGTGTCATAGTCAGGAAAAATTTGATTTTGAAAATCAGTTCTATAAAAATCTGCACTAATATAACCCGAAAGATTATTGCTTTCAAATTTTTGAGTAAAGTTAATTCCAAAATTTGTTGCTCTTTCTGGTCTTAATTGCTCTGCAAAAACGATGTCCCTTGAACTAACCAATAAGCCTATATTTTCACTGAATAAATTAACTGTTCTCCAGCCTGTTCCGATACTGGCACGAAAAATAGTTATTGGCGTAACGTCATATTTCAATAAAGTTCTTGGAGTAAGAGTAAAGCCAAATTGGTTATGTTGGTCGCCACGAATACCAGCAATCCAAGTTAATTTACTATTTAAAAAACTCATTGAATTTTCAGCAAATACACCTGGAATATTCTCCACTTTATTGTAATTCCCTGCGTAAGTTCTTTGCAAAGATGTATCAGTGAAAGCAATGTCTTCATTGAGATCTAAGAGACGGTAACTAATACCTGTTTTTAATGAATGTCTCTGGGAATAGACCAATTCAGATTGCAGATTACCATAAAAATTTGTTTGCTGTGCGTTGTATTTTACCGTTCCAAAAAAAGATTTTTGGTCTTGATGAAATGAAGAAACAAATAAAGTTATTTTATGATTGTCATTAAAACGATAAGCCGTTTTTGTCCAAATTTCAGGCTGATTAATATTAACCGTTTGCCCGTAAATAGAAGTGCTGCCTTGGTCGTTATCTGGATTATAGAATCTTTGACCTCCAATTCGTTTTTCATTCAAAAATCGTAAACCAACTCTACTGCTCCAGCCCCAGTCTTTGTCGTTTCCGTATTTCCATTTATTTGAAATCATATAGCGTGTCAATAGGGGTAAATCGAGAAAATTATCCTTGTCACGGTCAATTTTATTTGCAGGTTGTACTGTATGAAATGCAGTAAGATTACTCCACTTGGCTTTTTTAAAAGCATAGTTAGCATTAAAATGTTTTTCTTCAAAATTATTCATATACACATTAAGCAATAATTTATCAGTGTTATCAGGATCTTTGGTTTCAACATTAATTTGCCCGCTAATACTTTCATATCCTTGCAAAACGCTATTAGCACCTTTTGATACATAGATGTTGTCAACCAATGTTCCGGGTATTCCACTAATCCCATACGTGTATGACAAACCTTGTATCATTGGGAAGCCGTCAATCAAAACTTGATTGTAAATGCCAGATAATCCCAAAATGCGAAGTTCTTTTGAGTTGGTTATCACATTAGTTGTTTGTGGTTGCACAGTCGTTTGTGTTTCAAAACAACCTGCTAAATCACAACAAGCAGCCTTACCCAATTCTTTTTGAGTAATGATTTCTGTTTTAATAGCAATCAAATTAGATAATGTAACCTTATCTCTATTTTTTTTAATAACAACCTCATTTAATATGTTTTCCTTTTTCAACTTGAATACTACAAATGTTTGATTGGTGATTTCTATCGTATCTGATGTATGTCCTTCAAAACTTGCAATTAATTTTTTATTGCTGATGTCTTTGATTGTAATTTCAAATTCTCCTTTGTCGCCTGTGGATGTTCCTGTTTTTTGGACAAGCCAACCTACATTTGCGCCAATAAGCGGTTCCTTTTTATCGTTGGTAACTTTTCCTAAAATAGTTTGAGCTAATAAACCACACGGAAACAGTAAACCAACAATGAAGATGTATTTTTTCATTGTGATTTTTTTTAAATAAGGCAAGGTTTATTAGAAAATAAATCTTGCCATATTCTTTGTTTACTGTTTTATTTTGTATATTTTTTCTTCAGGATTCTCACAACTACCTGTATTTTCGATAGTTTTATGGATTTCAATTTCAGTAACTATTGCAGGGTTGAATGTTATTTGAAACGAAGATGTTGTTCCCATTTTGCCTGATTTGCAGCTGCTCACACCTTTCAATTTTTCTACATTGGCAGCAATCATTTTCAAGTCCATCGAACAAGTAATTCCCTTTACTTTTATGGTAACTGTTTTTGTGCTGTCGGTATTTTGTGTTGTTTTTTGAGCAAACGCAATGCTTGTTGAGGTAATCAATATAATGAATACCAAAACTAATGATTTTATAAATTTCATTTTTTTGATTTTAAAATTGTTAACAATAAAGAGATATTGCTTCGAAGTTGTCGGAGCAAAAGTTTAATTTAATATTGTTAAACAATTTTAGGAGGTTGCCAAAAGTCAGGTGCGAATTGAGAAGTAAAAACTGATTGGTAAGTAAAATTTTGGTTAGTTGAAATTTCAGGTTTAGATATTTCAGCAAGCTGATTTGTAGAACATTGCAACACACAAGAACTGCAAACTTGAAAAGGATTACAAGATTTTCCCGAACGGTCGTCTTTATGTTTTTGTTGGCTGGATGATTTTTCGTTGTCAGCAATCGGTTTGTATTGTCCGTCACAACAAGTTTGGTCATTGTTATTTTGCAATGAAATCAAATCTATTCCTGGCTTAATAGCGAGGAATAAAATTATTGTTACTAATATGAGTGTTGAAAATTTCATTGCTTTGCAAATATACGACGTTTATATATTAGTTGTGTGAAATGATTCGAAACCGTATAAAAAATAGATAAACCGACAAAAGAGCACATCAATTGCCAACAAAATAATATTATTGTTTGTACATTTGCAACGATGAAAGGATACATTAAAATAGTACTTCTAATTCTGATATCGTGTTGCTATGTCAACACCGTATTTGAATTTTCAGATATTGAAGAAAAGCAAAATTTTGACAAAGAAAGTCATTGTTATATTTCTCAAAATACTTTGAAGTTAAATATACCCGAAACTACAACTCAAAGCAAGGTAACTATTTTTAAATCTGATGATCAACCTCGAATTGTCCTATTTCCTGTAATTATTTCCAAAATAACTACAAACAATTACCTGAATGAATTCTTTCTACCTCCACAAAAGCGTTATATTATTCACGCTTCACTATTAATTTGAATTTTATTTATTGAAATTTTAGTTGCATAATATTATGTGACTAATTTTTTTATTTAATTAAAATTAAAATTATAAAAAATGCAAAACACATCACTTTTGGTGCTTTCCTTTTTTGAAGGATTAGTGCTGCACCTTAATAATTATTTAAAATCGAGAGTATTTAACAAATATACCCGACAACGAAATATCCTAATTTTAGCTACAATTGTTTTTAATTTTGCTTCGCTGCACGCACAAGAAAAAGATAGTTCAAATACTACAATCCCAAAAATTGAAAAATTAGATACTCAGGAGTTCAAGATTAATAACAATTTATCCTATCAATATAAAAAGCCAAAGCTCTTTGAGTTCATAACCAAAATACCAAATAGCTTTAGTATTATGGGAAATATGTTTATGCAAAAAAAGAATCTAATTTGGTTTGGTGCATCAGTAGGAAGTACATTAGCTACCATCCCTTTTGACCAAAAAATAACCGATAACTCACGAAATTTTGGTGATCAAATTGGCTTTCAAACAGGACATAATTATTCGGGACCAATAAAAATGTTTCCCAAAAACATTAACTCTGGAATCTATCGAGTTGGAAATGGATTTACATCACTTCTAGTTGGGGGTGGATTGTTAACTTTTGGTTTAATAAATAAAAACTACAGAGCAATTCACACATCTAGTGAAATAATGGAAGGCTTAATCGCATCAGGAATATTAGTTCAATCTTTTAAAAGAATATCTGGTCGAGAAAGTCCATCTGTTGCAGAGGAGAACGGTAATCCTGGTGGAGCGTGGAGGCCATTTCCTTCCTTTAGTGCTTACCAAAAACACACACCTTATTATGATGCTATGCCATCGGGTCATATTACTACTTTGATGACAACAGTTATGATATTTTCTGAAAATTATAAAGAAATTAAATGGATAAAGCCTGTAGGTTTTGGTTTGATGGGATTGATGGGTTTTGAAATGTTGCAAAGCAAAGTGCATTGGGCTTCTGATTATCCCATCGCAATTTTTATGGGTTATATAATTGGGAAAAGTATTGTAAAGGGAAGAATAGTTGAAAAAATAAATTCAAATGTTGGAATGATAAAAAATTTCAAACCAAAATTTAATTATTCATTTTCGTCAAATCAAAATTACAATTTAGCAACAGTAAACTTAACATTTTAATTAAACTAAAAAATGAAAGCATTGATACAAAACTTAATTTTATTTGCTATTCTTTTAATTACAATTTCTATAAACGCACAGGAAGCAATTAAAAAGGATAGTATTATTATAAAAGGAAATTCTTCTTTAAAATTCAATTACAAACAACTTATTATTCCGACTCTTTTAATAACCTACGGAGCTATAGGTACTGAAAAAATTGACTACCTGAAAGAATTAAATTTTGAAATCAGGAGAGAAGTTATTGATGATATAGACCAAAAAACTTCTATTGATGATTTCTCGCAGTATGCTCCAGCTTTAACTGTTTACGTATTAAATAATTTAGGAATACAAGGAAAAAATAACTTAAAAGATAGAAGTGTTATTTTAGGAACCTCTTTTTTATTGGTTTTTACTTCCGTGACAGCATTAAAACGCATTACAAACATTGAACGTCCAGATGGTTCTTCATACTCTTTTCCATCAGGACATACTGCAACTGCTTTTGCTGGTGCTGAATTTCTTTGGCAAGAATACAAAGACAAATCTATCTGGTACGGAATTTCAGGTTATGCTGTCGCAACTGCAACTGGTATTTTTAGAATAACAAACAATAAACATTGGCTAACAGATGTTGCCGCAGGTGCAGGCATAGGGATACTAAGTACTAAAATTGCTTATTGGTTAAATCCATACATTAATGAAAAAATATTCAAATCGACTAGAGAAAAAAAAACAGTGTCAATGATAGCACCTTTTTATAATGGTAAAGAAATCGGATTAGGGCTGATAGTAAATTTAAAATAAACATACAAATGAAAAACGCAACAAGTAGTAAACATAAAATTCTATTTATAATATTCTTTCTTTTAAATCTAAATTTAATTTTTGCACAGAACACTTTAAAGGCAATCATCAAAAATGAAAAAACAAAAGAAGCCCTTAATAGCGTTTCTGTATTCCTAAATGGAACTCAATACGGCTCAACTTCTGACGAAAAAGGATTTGTAGTCCTTGAAAACATCCCCAACGGTAAACAAACCATTGTGTTCAGTTCTTTTGGTTACCGAAAAATTGAAAGAAACATTTTATTTCCTCAAAATGAAACCATTGAAATATTTCTTGAACCAACATCGGAAGATTTAGAAGAAGTTAAAGTTACCTCAACAAGAAGTAGCCGAACAATAAAAAACACTCCGACTCGAATCGAAGCGATCGCAGCGGGCGAATTAGAAGAAAAATCTTCAATGCAACCCGGAAATATCAAAATGTTACTTACCGAAAGTACAGGAATTCAAACCCAACAAACTTCCCAAGTCTCAGGAAGTGCAAGTATTCGCATTCAAGGATTAGACGGAAAATATACGCAACTTTTACAAGACGGATTTCCATTGTATTCAGGTTTTGCAAGTGGTTTGAGTATTTTGCAAATTCCACCATTGAATTTAAAACGTGTAGAAGTTATCAAAGGTTCCACTTCAACACTTTATGGCGGCGGAGCCATTGCGGGATTGATAAACTTGATTACAAAAGAACCAACCGAGACAAGAGAAATTTCGTTTTTGACAAACATAAATCAAACACAAGCGTTAGATTTAAGCGCTTTTTATGCTGATAAATACAAAAAATCAGGACTTACAATGTATGTTTCGAGCAATTCTCAAAATGCTTATGATGTGAATCATGACGGATTTTCAGATATTCCAAAATTTGACAGATATACCATAAGTCCAAAATTTTTCTATTATCCAAACGAAAAAACAACATTTAGTTTAGGTGTAAATGCAGGATTTGAAAAACGAATTGGAGGAGATATGCAAGTGATTGATAACAAATCAGATGTTACGCATACGTTCTTTGAGCGAAATAACAGTAATCGATATTCGACACAAGTAAAATTTGAAAAAACATTTGACAATAAAAATATATTGACAATTAAAAATAGCGTTGGATATTTTAACCGAAAAATAGATAAACAAACTTATAATTTTGAAGGGCAACAAGTAGCTACTTTTACAGAAGCCAATTATTTAATCCCTAACGAAAAATCAGAATGGAATTTGGGAGCGAATTTAGTTTCGGATAATTTTAAACAAATGAATTTAGTGGCTGACAAGTTAGATTATTACAATGCTGCCTTTGGTGTTTTTGCTCAAAACAATCTGAACATAACCGAAAAATTCATTTTGGAAAGCGGATTGCGTTTAGACATTACAAACAGAAGCAATGTTTTTGTTTTGCCTCGTCTGTCATTATTATATAAAATCAACGAAAAATTATCTTCACGATTTGGCGGTGGTTTAGGTTACAAATCACCTACCATTTTCTCGGAAGAATCCGAAGAAAAATCATTTCAAAATATAAATTCACTTGACTTTTCAAAAGTAAATCCTGAAAAATCGTATGGATTAAATGCTGATATTAATTACAAAACTACCATTTTTGACGAAGTAAGTTTTGCCATTAATCAAATGTTTTTTTACACCATTATCAAAAATCCGTTGGTTCTTAATCCAGTTCCCCTGACGGTAAATTATGCCTTTGAAAATGCCAACGGAAATATAGAAACCAAAGGTTTTGAAACAAACGTAAAGCTTCGTTTTGAAGACATTTCCTGTTACATTGGTTATACCTATATTGATGCAAACAGAAATTTTAATAATACTACAACTATAAATCCATTAACGGCTAAACATAGAATAAATGCAAATTTGATGTATGAATGGGAAGAGAAATTGCGAATTGCATACGAAGTTTTTTATGTTGGAAATCAGTATTTGACAACTAATGAAAAAGTTAGAGATTATTGGGTTATGGGAGTTTCTGGAGAATACAAATTCAAGTATTTCAGCATATTTTTGAATCTTGAAAACTTTTTGGACAGCCGACAATCGAAATGGGAGAATATGTATTCGGGAACAATTCAGAATCCACAATTTAGAGAAGTTTATACGCCAACAGACGGATTTATTTTAAATGGTGGGATAAAAATTAGACTGTAAAAATGCAAATGAAAACAAAAATAATCACACGAACCGTCTGGATATTATCCATAGTCAGTTTGTTTACTGATACAGCAAGTGAAATGCTTTACCCAATTATGCCGATTTACTTAAGAACAATCGGATTTTCTATTGTTTTGATTGGTGTTTTGGAAGGTTTTGCAGAAGCTTTGGCAGGTTTAAGCAAAGGATATTTCGGGAAATTATCGGACAATTCCGGAAAACGAGTTCCGTTTGTGCAATTGGGTTATGCATTAAGCACTATTTCAAAACCAATGATGGCAGTTTTTACTTTTCCGCTTTGGATTTTCTTTGCACGAGCTATTGACCGCTTCGGGAAAGGAATTCGCACAGGTGCAAGAGATGCTATTTTATCGGATGAGGCAACTCCGGAAACAAAAGGAAAAGTTTTTGGTTTTCATCGATCAGTGGATACTTTTGGAGCAGTTATCGGGCCAGCATTGGCATTAGTGTATCTATACTTTTATCCACAGGATTACAAAACACTTTTTTATGTCGCTTTTATTCCTGGGCTACTTGCTGTATTGGCTTCCTTTTTTTTGAAAGATAAAACTAAAGCCCATCCAATAGAAAGTAAACCGACACCTTTTTTCTCCTTTCTAAATTATTGGAAAACAAGTCCATCACAGTATCGAAAATTAGTAATCGGATTATTGGCATTTACATTATTCAACAGTTCCGATATTTTTTTATTGCTAAAGGCAAAACAGGCAGGATTAAATGACACGGCAGTGATTGGAGTTTATATTTTTTACAATTTGGTTTATGCACTTTGCGCATTTCCAGTAGGAATTTTTGCAGACAGAATAGGATTAAAGAAAATGTTTGTTTTTGGGCTTTCTTTGTTTGCAATCGTATATTTTGGGATGGCCTTTAGTACGAATATTTATGCTATTGCAATGCTGTTCTTTATTTATGGCGTTTATGCAGCAGCAACTGAGGGGATTTCCAAAGCTTGGATTAGCAATATTTCCGACAGAAAAGATACGGCAACAGCAATCGGAACCTATTCAGGTTTTCAAAGTATTTGTACCATGTTAGCGAGTTCATTAGCAGGCTTAATTTGGTATCAATTTGGTGCAAATGCTACATTTATAATTACTGGAATAGCAACAGTTTTTATAATCATTTACTTCTCTTTTTTTGTAAAAAATCAAACATAGACAAATTTAGGAGTGGTTGGACTTTTTTTTACATTTCTATTTTTACCTTCTTATTTCCCTTTATTTACCTACACAGGATTAACGCTTGGAATCGGAAGTTTTGAAATCTTTGGAGGTTGGACAATTGAAATGAGAAAACATGTATTTAGGAACAAATACAAAAACCGCAATTTAGAGAAGTTTACAAACTAACAGATAGATTTATTTTAAATAGTGGGATAAAAGTGAGATTATTATTTTGTTTCAAATGTTGCTCAAGAAGGAAATAATTTGACTTTTAATTAATCAGTTAAAAAATTTGCTAAAAATAAATTTAGCATTACTTTTACGGTTCTATAGGAAATGGTGTTCTTCCTAATCCAACCGCCCTAAAAAGCTGATGACGCCTGATTAATAAATTATTTAACTAATTTAATCAGGATAATTGTGTCTTACAATAAGCAAAAAAAGTCAAATAGTAAAACAACTCAATTTAAATTAATTTTTAGAAAATATCCTGCAATACCCTATCTAATCAAATGGTTTTTAATTAGCTCCATAATAGGTATTTGTGTGGGTTCTGTTTCCGCAGGTTTTCTTGTTTCTTTAGATTGGGTAACCTCTTTTAGAGAAAGCCATCTTTGGCTTATTGCCCTTTTACCAATTAGTGGATTACTTATCGGTTTGCTTTATACTTATTTTGGCAAGGACATTGAAGCAGGTAATAATCTATTGCTTGACAGTATACACAACCCAAAAGAAACTATTCCTTTCAGAATGGCTCCATTTGTTTATCTCGGCACTATTGCAACTCATTTTTTTGGAGGGTCAGCAGGTCGAGAGGGGACGGCATTACAAATGGCTGCAGCGATTGTAGACCAATTTACTAAGCCTTTAAAACTCAATGTGAGTGAACGTAAAATATTGCTTATTGCCGGTATTTCTGCGGGCTTTGGTTCTGTTTTCGGGACCCCATTAGCTGGAGCAATATTTGGGTTGGAAGTTTTTTTAATTGGGCGAATACGTTATAATGCAATCTTTCCCGCATTTGCTTCGGCAATTCTAGCTGATTTAGTTACTAATTTGTGGCAGGTAAAACACATACACTATCATATTGATTTTATACCCCAAATTTCATTACTTCTCATTCTTTACAGTATAGTGGCAGGAATAGCTTTTGGCTTATGTGCGGCTTCATTCAGTAAAATTATCCATGCAACTACCACTTTATTTAAAACTAAAATCGTTTACCCTCCACTTCGTCCATTTATAGGCGGAATCATAGTTGCATTAACTGTTTTAATAATTGGGACTACAAGGTACATAGGTTTGGGAATTCCAACAATCGTGCAGGCATTTGATGAGCAATTACCGATGTATGATTTTGCCCTGAAAATGGCTTTCACTATTATAACGCTTTCAGCAGGTTTTAAAGGAGGTGAGGTAACACCATTGTTTTTTATAGGTGCAACTTTAGGGAGTGCATTGTCCTTATTTATCCCACTGCCAACAGGACTTTTAGCAGGCATGGGATTTGTCGCTGTTTTTGCAGGAGCAACAAATACCCCTTTGGCTTGTATGCTAATGGCAATAGAGATTTTTGGTGTCGAATGCAGTATTTATGCAGCAATAGCTTGTGTGGTTTCTTATCTATTGTCAGGACATAACAGTATTTACACAAGACAAGTCATCAATGAAGTAAAATATTCTCAATTTAAAAATCATTCTGGAAAAATAATTAATGAAGATAAAAATTAAAATATGGAAAATAACGTAACTATATTAAGAATAGACTTTGATTATAGTCAAACGGGAAAAGAACAATCTTTTTGGAAACACCTTTGGAGCAGTACCTTGAGTAACGTATTTTTTAAAAAATCCAATATCAAACAATCTAATCTGTTTACTGCTAAATCAGGGTGTTTGAATTACGAAACAATTAAAATTTATAATTCTGAATTACTCTCCTCGATAAATCCGATGTGTTTAGAACTGATTGACAATGATAAGAATATCAAAATGTTTATTCAGCAAAGTAAAGAGTTGTTAGAATCCGCAATAATTGTTTTAGTAAACCCAAACTCCAAACTCCAAAATATAAAATGCTAGAGAAGATAAATCAAATAGACACAAAACTGTTTCTCTTTTTAAATGGAAAACACAATTCCTTTTTTGACCCCATTATGTATTGGGCGAGCCACAAATGGTTTTGGTTGCCATTCTATGTATTTTTAGTATTTATAATTATTAGAGAATTTCATAAAAAAAGTGTTTACATTCTTATTGGTATAGGAATATTAATTACTCTTTGCGATCAGACTGCCTCTAATCTTATAAAAAGTTCAGTAAAGAGATTAAGACCATCTCATGAGCTGGCATTACAACATCTGGTCTATTTAAGTAAGGCTGGACCTGGAGGGAAGTATGGTTTTATTTCTTCACATTCTGCAAATGTTTTTGGTTTGGCCACCTTTTTAATTTTACTGTTACCTGCAAAGTATAATTGGTTAAAGATAATTTTATTGTTTTGGGCAATCCTTGTCGCTTACAGCCGAATTTACAATGGAGTGCATTATCCTCTCGATGTAATAGTAGCTATGTTTTTAGGAATATTTTATGCTATTATAATACATTTTTTCTTGAATAAAATTTTAATTAAAAAATCAAATGAAGCTGTTTAATTATATTTCTAAAACCTTTTAGGTACTTTCTTTACTCAGTATATTAACTGATACAGCAAGTGAAATGCTTTTCCCAATTATGCCAATTTACTTTAAAACAATGGGATTTTCTATTGGTTTGATTGGTTTTTTGAAAGGCTTTGTAGAAGCTTTGGCAAGTTTATGTAAAGGATACTTTGGGAAAATATCGAACAATTCCGGAAAACGAGTTTCGCTTGTACAATTCGGTAATGCATTAAGCACTATTTCAAAACCAAAAGTGCTTGAAAAAATAAATTGAAAAAAGTTTGGAGACCCCCCCCTGCCCAGATGCATCTTTGTAAAGTAATTAATTTTAATCATTAAAATCGGAATACAATGAAACGACAAATTGAAGTATTTACAGCTGGATGTCCGGTATGTGAGCCTGTAATGAAAGCAGTACAAGAAATGGCTTGTGATTCTTGTGAAGTAACTGTTTACAATCTTGTTGAACAATGCGATTCAAAAGTTTGTGTTGACAAGATGAAAGAGTACAACATTACTTCCCTGCCTGCTGTAGCTGTAGATGGAAAGTTGCTTGCTTGTTGCCAAAATAAAGGCGTGAGTAAAGAAGAATTAGCAGCAGCCGGTATTGGTAAAGCCATTTAATTTATTAACCATACAATACAACTTCTAATTTTGGGAGTTGTATTGTATTTAATTGAATCATTATGTTACCAAAAGATTTAACAAAAGACCTTAAAGACCGTTTAAGCAGTATAAAAGGTCAAGTTGAAGGAGTAATAAAAATGCTAGATAAGAGTGATGACCCTGCTCAAATATTAAATCAATTTAAAGCAGTCAACAAAGGGTTTGAAAAAGCTCAACACCTGCTATTGGACGAAGTGTTCAGAAAAGCATTGGCAATGAAGATTGCCGTGGCATTAGATACTTGCCCAGGGAATTGTGGACAAGAAGAAAAAATCATAATAATTAGAAATCAATTTCCTGATTTAGAATTATATGAGCTAACAGATAAGATGAAAGAAATGAATATTATCGAAGATTTCATACTTAAAATTAAAAAACAATAGTATGGCAATAGAAAGTGTACAAATGAAAGTTTCGGGGCTGATGTGTTCTTTCTGCACTATGAGTGTTGAAAAGGCATTGAAACGGTATCCTGCAATTAATAGCGTGATGGTTAATCTTGTTCATGGAATTGTATTGGTTGAAGCTGATACTGCTAAGATGAGCCGAGAGCAATTGGCTGAAGCTGTTGAGAAATTAGGTTACGAAGTTTCTTCTACTGAAGTACAACAATATAAAACTGATGAAGAACTTTTTAGTTTGATAAAGCAACGAGGTACTATTGGAATGGTAGTTTCGGTTATTGATTTACTTATTGATCCTTTAAATTTGTTTGGACTTACACAACAGTATAGAAGTTATTTTAGTTTGGCTGTCGCTACCTTTGTTTTGTTTTGGGTAGGATACCCAATACTTCGTAAAACAATTATGGCTGTTAGACAAAGAGTAATAAATGCTAACGTATTGTTGTCTGCTGGTGCATGGGGTTCCTTTATTGTAGGCGTTTTCTCTTTATTCAATCCTGCATTACCAAACTTTCTGCCAGTTGCTGCATGGTTAATGTCTTTACATTTATTCTTTGGTTATTTTAAATTAGATACCCGTAAAAAAGCGTCAGATGCAGTACGTAAACTTATTAATCTGCAACCTGCTAAAGCAAGAGTGTTAAGAGGTGAACAGTTTGTCGATATACTTATTAATGACGTTTTTGTAGGTGAAATTGTTGAGATTAGACCAGGTGAACGTATTTCTTTAGATGGTGTTATCGTGGATGGTGGTGCAAGTGTTGATGAAGCAAATTTTACAGGTGAAAGCATACCTGCTATAAAAGAGGTTGGTGATAATGTTATTGGTGGGACTTTAAATCTTGATGGTGCTTTACAAATAAAAGTTTCTAAAATTGGTCAGGATAGTTTCCTTAATCAAATTGTTGGTTTAATGAGCAGGATAGCTGAGAAGAAACCGCCTGTAGAATTGTTGGCTGACAAACTAATGAACTATTATGGACCTGTTGTATTTATTGTTGCTGCTATAGCTTTTGTTGTATGGAGTGTCGCTACAGGTAACTATATACAAGCAACACTTGTGTTGCTAACTACTGTTATCATGGGCTATCCTTGTGCATTGGGCATAACAACTCCTATGCTTGCCGCTATAGCAGGTGGTAAAGGAATTTCTATTGGTCTTTTAGTAAAAGCAAGTGAAGTATTTTATGGATTGTCAAAAGTAGATACAATTGTATTTGATAAGACTGGTACACTTACTTATGGCAAACCTACCGTTACAGATGTACATACTTTTAATAGTAATAATATTGAATTGTTATCAATTGCTGAAGCATTGGAAAGTAAATCTGAACATCCGATAGGTCAAGCTATTGCTTTCTTTGCATCAAAAGAAGGTGCTCCAAAATTATTAATCAATAATTTTAAAGCTATCCCTGGTAAGGGTGTAACAGGCAATATAAATGGGGAAAACATATCAGCTGGCAAACATTCTTTTATAGAACAAAGTGGTGTTGATGTTTCAAATGAAGTAAAGAGTCTAATACTGTCCTTAGGGAGTGATGGAAAAACTGCTGTACTTATTTGTAAGGATAATTCTGTTATTGGAGTTATTGCTTTACAAGATACTCCACGCACTACAGCAAAACAAGTAATTACAAAAATGAAGCTAAGAGGTATGAGAACCGTAATGCTAACAGGTGATTCCAAACAAGTGGCGGAACCAATAGCAAAGAGATTAGGAATTGATGAAGTACAAGCTGAATTATTACCCGATGAAAAAGCTAATGCGATTGAAGCATTACAAAAGAAAGGTTATAAGGTTGCAATGGTAGGTGATGGTATAAATGATGCTCCTGCTTTGGCTCAATCTGATGTAGGTATAGCCATAGGTGCAGGGACAGATGTTGCTATAGAAGCTGCTGGTGTTATACTAATTGGTGACAGATTAATCGATGTTCTAAATGCTGTCATCTTAGGAAAAGCAAGCTATAAGACAATGACAGGTAATGTTATTGTAGCGGTATTATTTAATATCGTTGGAATGTTGCTTGCGACATTTGCTTTGATAACTCCTATGCTTGCTATTGTAATAATGATTGTAAGCATTTTTGCCATCTTAATTAATACACTTCGTATTAGAACATTGAAACTTGAAAGTGTTTCTTTAGAAACATCTGATGCATTAACTGAAACGAGGTTTAAAGTTTCTAATATGGTTTGTGAAGGCTGTGCAGGAAAAATTACAGATATTTTAAAACAGGTTAAAGGGGTAGAAAATGTCGAAACTAATGTATTTAAAAAATTAGTTTTTGTGGAGTTTATGCCTCAAGAAACTAATGAAGAAAACATTGAATATGCGTTGAAAAAGTCTGGATATACAATTCAAAAAAACTTAAAATAATAATTATGAAACTACAAATAAATTTATTGCTAATGCTTTCATCTATATTCATTGCACCTACATTTGCAGGTTGCCAACAAAATTCATCAAGCAATGAAGTTTCTCAATTAATAGAGAATGGAAAGAAAGTAATCATACATATTGAAGGTATGTCATGTATGTCGTGTGTAGCAAATATAAAAAAAAATCTGTTGAATATTGATGGAGTGATAGAAGTAAAGGTAAGCCTTCAAGACAGAAATACTATAGTAACGTATAATCCTGAAAAAGTTACAACAAAGCAATTGAAAAGCTGTATAAATAAGTTAGGTTATAAGGCTGGTAAAATAAAAGAATTAAAAGCATGATATTAGAGGATTTTTTAAACCAATTTGTAAGCTCTCTTCAAGAAGGATCTATTGTCAGTTTAGGGATTACTTTGTTGGCAGGAATAATTTCGAGTGGTGTTTGCCCTTGTACTTTACCCGTTGGACTTGGTTTTGCAGGCTATGTTAGTAGTGCCTCTGTTCGTGAATCTAAAGCAGGTTTTTTAATAACTTTTTCATTCTTTTTAGGTATTGTATTTAGTTTAACATTATTAGGAGCTATTGCAGGCTATTTAGGAGCTTTCTTAACGGAAACTTTTGGAAAATATTGGGCAATGGTAATGGGCATAGTATCGTTAATTGCAGCTGGAATTGCTTTTTACGGACCTTATTTACGTGTACGCCAACTTGAATCTCTGCGAAGACCGGGAATTGGCGGGTCATTTTTATATGGGGCAATTTTTAGTTTAGGAACATCCGCAGCACCATTATTACTATTGCTATCTATTTCAGCAGCTAATGCAAGTGTTTTTTATGGTTTAATTTTAGCCCTTTTATTTGGAATTGGAAGAGGATTACCTTTTTTGGTTGTCGGACTTTTTGCAAGCTCTGTTTCAAAACTTGCCAAATTGACTTGGTTAAGAAAAAGCATTCAAATTATAAGCGGATTGGCGTTACTTTATTTAAGTTTCTATTTTTTTACCGTTTTTAGTTTCTATCTTTAAATCAGAATAACCATTCTTTACATTTTTAGAAGGAACTTCTTTTTTTCATTCTGTAACAGTAATGGTACACTATTTAAGTGCCATTGGTAAGATGCCGGAAATGATAGTTGTAGCGATAAATGCAATAGAATTATTTGAAAAGTCATTGTCCTTGAAAGAAGTATCCGAAACTATAAAGAAACTAGAGAAGCTACAAGCGCGGAAGTATAACCGCCGCTAGCAGTTAGCGTCCGTTGCGTGCCTAGCGCAAGACAATTAAACTCGTGTTGAACGGAACCGGTTATAAGTTTTATTTCTCTGATTTGATCTCTTTTATCATACGCTCGAGTTTTTCTCGCTGTTGTTTTGCTTTTTCATCATATGCCTTTTGCCTTCTTTCGAATGTGGTTTGATTCAATTGGAGCTCTTTTTCTAAAGACAAAGTTTTATTATAACTATAAATCAAGAGAGCTAATAACAATGCAATACTGCAGAAATAAAAACGATATTCCAATAAAAGAAATTTTAGTGATTCAATTGTTTTTGTTAGCATGTTATAAGATTTAAAATGTTCTTTTGAAAAAATTTCCAGACTAAGATAAATGTATTACAAATTACCTGACTTGAACTATCTATTCTAAAATCATTATGTGCTATATTAGGAAAGTAGAAATTCTAATTGGCATTTTTGATAATTTTATCATTGTTGCAGTTTAACATTTTGTTTCGTAAAACCATCATGTCCTCGCTCACTTTTTTATCCAATATCTTAGCATAGTGCTGTGTGGTTCTGATGTTTTTGTGTCCTAACATTTTGCTCACACTTTCAATGGGAACACCATTTGTGAGTGTTACAGTCGTTGCAAAAGTATGTCGGGCAATGTGAAATGTTAGCTCTTTTTCGATTTCACAAACGCCGGCTATCTCTTTTAAATAGGCATTCATTTTTTGATTGCTCAAAATAGGAAGTAGTTTGTTTTGATTGTTGCATTCCGGATGGTCCTCATATTTATCAATAATCATTTGTGTTATTGGAAGGATTGGAATTTTTGAAGCGGATTCTGTTTTCTGGCGGTGGGTGAATATCCATTTCTCTCCGTCGATTCCAAGGCTTATATGCGATTTTGTTAGGTTTTTGACATCAATGTAGGCTAAGCCTGTGAAACAGCTGAAAAGGAAGATATCGCGCACTAGCGATAATCGTTCTGTTTTAAAATCTTTGTTGAGTATATTTTGGATTTCGTCTTCTGATAAATAGACTCTTTCTACTTCTTTAACTTTCGATTTGTAGTTTGCAAACGGATTTCTTTCTATCCAATGGTTGGCTATGCAAATCTTGATTATTTTGTTGAAATTCTTTAAGTATTTTACGGCAGTATTGTTGGCGCAATTGCGAACGCTTCTCAAGTAGAATTCATAATCGGTAATAAACGCATGATCTATTTTGTTAATGTCTATATCTGATACTTTGTATTTCCATTCCAGAAACTCTACCGTATGCTTCAAAGAAGTGTTGTAGCGTTCTAATGTTCCAGGTGCATATTCTTTACCAACCAATTCTTTAATTTTGTTATTGTGATCTTTAAAAATAGGGATAAGGGTTCTTTGACGTTCTTGGGTTCCGAGCAGTCTGTTTTTAAGTGCCTCAGAAGTTATATTGATGTTTTTATGGATAAGTTCCATTTGTACATCAATAATCTTGATTTTGAACATGTCTAGATGAGTATTTATTGAACGGGCTTCTTCTGAACTGCCCTTCATTTTGCCAGCTTCCGTGGACCATTTTGAAATTTCGACAAATCTATTTGTGCTCAATTCAATTCTTTGGCCATTAACAGTAATTCGAGTGTAGATAGGTACTAAACCGTTTACACTGGCTTTTGCTCTCTTTGCGTAAAAGAGAATAGATACTTTTGTTTTCATTGCGGTAACCTTTTAGTTGAACTTAAATTTAATTCTAAAAAGACTTCAACACAAGATGTTTGAATAGTAAACAGGTTATTAAACATGTAGCTATTCAACAAATGAACATGTTATCAAATATGTTCAAAAGCCTTGTGTGTTCTAGCCTGAGATAAAAATCGGTTACCCAAATGTTTTGAGTTTTAGGGTACCCGAATTTATCCCCTTATGGACACGCATTAATGAATATTTTGGAGGGGGTATAAAAGTAAAAACCCTCTAAATCATACGATTTAAAGGGTTTTAATTCAATTTGTATTTCTACTGGCGGAGAAAGAGGGATTGAAAACTCTTTGCTATGTGGTTGATATATATAGTGTTATATATGTTTTTTATTCAAGTGCCCCTACATGTGCCCCTTTAAATTTTTACAGTTTTTCAGCTGTGTCGATACTTGTAAATTTACAAAAAAACTTCTAAAAAAGGGATGTTATTTGTCAAAATATGAACACGTTAACTATTAATTATTAAACAGGTAAAGTTTAAAATTTGAATACCTCAACCATAATTTTCAACCAATTATCAATGGTTCAACCTGTTCAATTTTTAGGCTAGTGTATTGACAAAATTCCTCGATTGACACAAACTCATTTTGGAGCTTATTGAGCTCCTTTCTAATTTTTTGAAGTAGTCTAATACTTTGACGATAACTCTTCCCGGTTATGCGTTGTATATCTTTCGGGTAGATGCACAATCTTTTGTTTTGGATTTTCATACTCTATCTATAGCTTTGGGTGGGCTTTACCATACATGGAACCTCTATGATTCAATTCTAGCACTTTATAAAAATAATAAATTTTTCCTTTCCTTCAGTAGCACCATTCAATTCCATTTTTGATTCTTATAAAAGGGTATTTGTGTCTGTTTCTGCCATTTATGTCATAAAGTGACATATGGAACAGCAGCGTCTTTTTTATCTGATTTAATAGCTTAAAATTTGTTCTATAATCAATCCAAGGTGTTGCAACAGGATGATGATTGAAGGAGTTTTAAAGGAAAAATTAATTTTAAATTTTAGAAATTATGGCAAGACAGAAAGGCATAATTAAGTTGAAAGGTACTATCGGGGATATTACTTTTTACAAAACCAAAGACGGGCATTTAGCGCGTGAAAAAGGCGGCATCGATGCAAGCAGAATTGCGAGCGATCCTGCCTTCCAGAGAACGCGTGAGAATGGAGCCGAGTTTGGAAGAGCAGGAAAGGCAGGTAAAGTTTTGAGAACTGCAATGCGAACTTTGCTTATTAATTCTGCCGATAGCAGAATGGTAAGCCGATTGACTCAATCTATGATTAAAGTCATTCAGGCGGACGTTGTAAGTGAGCGAGGATTGCGAAATGTTATTGATGGTGAGGCAGAATTGCTTGCCGGTTTCGAATTCAACATTAGAGGAAAACTGGGCACTGCTTTATTTGCTCCTTTTGTGGGGACGATTGACCGTGCTACGGGTGATATTATGGTTGATTTATTGCCGTTTGTTCCTGCGAACATGATTGCGGCTGCTAATGGAACTACTCATTTCAAAATCATATCAGCAGGTGCTGAAATTGATTTTGAAGCAGAAACCTTTGTAGTTGCCACTTCAGAAACGGATATTCTACCTTGGGATTCGAATCAAACCGTAGATATCAATCATGTCAATCCGGTTACTCCAGGCAGCACAAAACCATTGTTTTTGGCTTTAGGTCTTGAATTTTTTCAAGAGGTAAACGGTAGAATGTATCCGTTGAAAAATGGATCTTTTAATCCATTGGCTTTGGTTCAGGTAAGCGGGCTTTAAGATGGTTTTAGTGTTAAATAGGACGTATTTCCCTGAGGGAACGCAAGGAGTTTTGGAATGGAACGGCACAATAGTTTGTTATACCATCGAATTGCCCTGGTTGGGAAACCAACGACGTATTTCTTGTATTCCCGAAGGAGAATATGTTTTACAGAAGCGATTTAGTCCCAAGTTCCAATGGCACTTGCATTTGAAAAATGTTCCAGGAAGAGATTTGATATTAATCCATCCCGCCAATGACGCCAAGAAAGAGTTATTGGGCTGTATCGCAACTGTAACACTGCACACCGGAATAGGGAAAGGAAGTTTTTCCCGAAAAGCGTCAGAAAATATAAAGGCTATCGTATATAAAGCTTTGGCTAATACTGAAGAAGTGAAAATAATAATCCAATCTAAAAAAAAGTAGCAGTATGAATATAGTTGAACGTGCAAAAGCACCTACCCCGAAGTTCTTCCGGGTTTTGAGAAGTATTGGATTGGCTTTATTGACCATCAGTGGAAGTATCATTGCAGCTCCGGTAGCGTTACCTGTAGCCGTTATCAGTATCGCTGGTTACGCAGCCCTGGCGGGAGGAGTCATTTCGGTAATTAGCCAGATCACTGTTGATGATGAGGCCAAGCGAGAGCAGGTCCTTGTTAACCGGTTGAAAAAAGACAATCAAAATTTACCGAGAGATGGAATCAAATAACACCTTGCAAATCGGAACCGCATCTGGAACTTTATTGAGTGTCATGCCAAATATTGTTTCTGAAGATATTCTAAAAACGATTATCTTAGCGGTAATTGGAGCTATTATTAGTTTCCTAATTTCGCTCCTTTTAAAAGGATTGACAAAATTTAAAAAGAAGTAATTCGGGTTTGGCGTGGTAACCTTTTCCCGAATTTGTTTGAAAGCCTGGTCGCGAGATCAGGCTTTTTTTATGTTTAGATAATTTACATTGGATAATATTTACAATAATTATTTTATCAGGTATTTTGTTTTGTTCAGAGTTCCTACGATTTCAAACAGATTCAGTACGACCCCTTTTTTTAAGTCTCTACTTGCTGTTGCAGATGATATATCTTTAAAGATATTCATGTACTCTTTTCTTGTGAATTCTTTGAGTCCAAGTGTAATAAAATGATCTAATCTGTCAATATCCCGTAAAATTCGATTGTTGTAATTGAGTAGACTTTTTAAAGACTCGTCAATTACTCCAAGCATGTATTCAATAAAAATAGTAGATTTTCCGACCTTATCACTAAGCGCTAATGCATTATAATACTCGGTTTGTGATTGACTAATTAATGTTTCAAATGGGAGGTATTCAAAAACCGGATATTCAGATCTTAAAATTAAGGTTTGCCACAATCGGCCCATTCTGCCGTTACCATCTAAAAAGGGGTGGATGAATTCCATTTCATAATGAAAAACGCAGCTTTTTATTAAAGTCAGTTCCTCCGAATCTTTGAGATATTCAAACAAGTCCTTCATTAAATAAGGGACATTGTCATGCGGTGGAGCAATATGTTCCACTTTAGTTCCTTTCACAATTCCAACAGCCTGTTTTCTATATTTTCCCGCGCTGTCGATTAATCCTTTCATTAATTCCTGATGTGCTTTTAAGAAACTTTTGTCTGAGGAATAGCTATAGTCTTTTAATTTTTCGTAGACTTTAATTGCGTTTATTACTTCAATTACATCTTTTTCAGGACCAATTACTCTTTTGTTTTCGATTAAAGCGGTTATCTGTTCCTCTGTCAAAGTGTTCCCTTCAATTTGAAGCGACGAATGAATGGTTTTAATTCTGTTCTGCTTTCGAAGTTGAGGAGATTGTTTGCTGAGGTACGTAGCGTTTACTTCTCCAATCTTTTCGGAAATAGAACGTATCAGTTTTAAAATATTCGGCGTTATGTCGTAAGGAGGTTTCATTGATGCTATCATTTGATAGTATCAAAAGTAATTTTTTTACGGTTATTTTCCAATAGTATCGTAATTTTATAATTGCTTTTTTTTTATTTACAATACCTCAACAATATAACCCGTTTCATTTCATTTATGAGTACAATATTCTTCTGGAATTGATCCTCTTTTTGTTCCAACAACCTCAACGCCTGAATTTGTTTTTTGTGCAGCTCGTGTTCCTCCAGCATTTCATTTACTTTTGAGCTAAAATCATTTTTGAAATCGTCAATTCGTAAAAATGGAATTACGGACCCTACTAACGATTGGTGCCAGAATCTTGCTTTCCATAAACTATAAGCCAACCAGTAAACCGTTTCGGCATCTTGTTCGTCTTGAAATAGGATTACAAAAATATTGGTGAATGGTTCTTTTTGGGGTTTTACCAATTGCGCTGTTATTGTTTTTTTGGTATTGGTGAATTCCGCTTCGCTCCATTTCCACTATTCATCCCTTTGTTGAGAATAAAGATTTGGTTGGATTTACAAACTGTACTTTTTTGGTGTTTTTTAATGATGAAATTCGGCATGACGTATTGGTTTTAAAGACTCGACCTTAATTTTTTGAAAAGAAAAAAGAGAAAAAAAGAAAGCCACTAAAACAGCAGAAATGACGAACGAAAATGGAGGAAGGCACGACCGACTGGAAGTGAGGAATGGATGCTATGTTTGCTGGATTTTTTTTTCTTTCTTTTCAAGAAATTGCACTATTGTGGTCGTGGAAGATTTTAACACCCCCAAGCACCGCAAGGAATGGAGCTAAAATGAAGCGATAGCGGAATTATAGCGGAATGAATGAGGAGCGCAGTGGCGGGGTTGCGGCAATCGAACAGCCACGCTAGACCGAGAACGGAACGTAGCTTGCGGAGTAGAGAGAAGGAATAGCAGCGTGAAACGGCGGGGGAAAAATATAAGACACCCGCCGCGGCGGGGTACCTTGATTTTGGGCAAAGTGACGTTTTTACGGAATGGCGCCAACCCCGATGGCTGTGCGAAGGAGCAACCGCTGAAAACATTGAGGGCGGCAGACATCATACGGCTGGAATGTAGAGAAAGGAAAGAGAGAGCTTTTAGCGTAATGACATGGAGCGTTAAGCGAACGAATGACTGTAACGAAATGAAGCTGTATTGTGGATGCATAAGCCCGACCGAACGCAGGAAGAGAACGTGTGAAGATGAGGAACGAAACAGCGCAAAAAAAATAGCTGCTGTTTTTCAAGCTGCTGTTTTTTTTAGTGCTGTGAAGTGCCTGTGGAACGGAGGAAGGAGGCTTTTTCTGCCGACGACCGACTGGAACAGCCGAACGGAACAAAGGGAACGACCGTAGAGAGACCGCTTGTTTGCCCGTATCTTATTTTTACGATAATTTTTATTAAAAAAATGTCCCAAATATTTACAATAAATGGGACAAATTATATTATCTATTTTGACTATTAACTACTCCCTTTTTCTATTAAGTTATTGGGATTAATAACTGGTAAAATAAAATCACTCAAAGCAGTTCCTTGAAAACGTGTCATAAGAATCCCTCTTGATGTTGAATAAGTAATCGATGCCAAAGCATTTCCAAGTGATGGATGTAATGTAACGGTTTGGTCTTTTTCCAGCGTTGTCAATTCTTCGATGTTATCTACATAAAAAACATAAACAAAACTGAATGCTCCAATGGCTTCTTCAATATCGGCTTCTTTACTTTTGGTTTCAACATTAACCGAGAAATCAGCTTTTACTAATTTATCATCTAAATTAAATCCAAGTTCAAAATCAACATTGAAGGTGTGGCCTTCTACTTTTTCAATCTCAAAATCAAATGGACTGTTTATTTGTCCTTTAATAATTTTAAAATCTACAATTTCTATTTTATCTGGCTGTAACATATTAGCTGACATTTGCTAAATGCGTTTTTGATTTTGCATTAGACTTTTTCCAAACATTTGTATATTCAACATCGGTATTAATGTGTGCATTTTTATACACAGTTACATACGTTCTAGTTCCTACCGAAGAGGATATAGGTTTTCTATGAGGCACATTGATAATTGTTTCTCCTAGTTCTGCTTCTAATTTTGCTAGAGAACGCAATGTGAAATTATGTTCTCCTATTAGCCATTTGTTGATTTCCGAAGGTCTTTTTTCTAACTTATCGGCTAAATCTTTTTGACTAAATCCTTTTGCTTTCAATAGCTGATTTACTCGTACCACTATATCAGCATACAACCTTGCGAAGATTTTTGTTTCTTCGGGTGTTTCTGCTAGAATTCTTTGGGCTACTTTGCTTCTCATAGTTTTGAATTTTTAGAGGATGATTTCATTTGAACCATCATAATTAGTTAGTTTTCTGTTTTTTTCATCTACAATAATGGAGTCATCACGAATAGCTTCATCAATTCGTTTTGCGAATTCACAAGCTGCTCTCCATTCTAAATGTAATGAACTTTTTTGATTTGTTGGGCCATCTTTAATACCTCCATTGAAAAGGATAACTATATTGTTTGTGATTTTTAAGGCGTATAATCTTAATGGGAATTCTGGAAAATGGTAGGTAATATTTTCGACTGTTCTTTTTCCTTGAACCGGTAATCCTTTAACTTCGTTTTCATCTCTATTGAATAATTCATCAACTGCGCCGTGATCGTCTCCAATTGCATATATAATATGTGATAATAATTCTTGATTCGCTTCTTTGTATGCTGGGATTGCATCATACTTTTCGAAGAATAAATCAGTTTCATTTGTGATAGCATTATCATATTTTACAGTGTAAAAAGTGCATTTTGCACCTTCATCATCCCATATTTCTAGAGCAAATATATTCACTTTTTTATTTGTTTGCAAACAAAAATACACTTTTAAGTGTATTTTATGATTATTTGTTATACTTGTTTGTTTGTTTGTTTTCAAATGTAAGAATACAATAGTGAATTATCAGCTGTTGTATTCAATAACTTCAATAAAATTTGTAAATCTGAAATATCATTATCGGAATGAAATTTTCTGCGATCATCCCAATTTTTAAAGTTGACTTGTCGTTCTCCCCATATTGCCCAAACTAGTTTATAATTAACAATAAGAATTCTAGGTTGGATATTTAGGAGGGCATAGGCTGAGGAAATTTAATTATCATCCTCTTTATTTTTTTCTTCATTTCGTCTTAATAATTCTGAAAAAACGAATATAGGGTCATCGCCCGTTTCTAATAAAGTTTTAAAGGACCAAAAAACGTCCTTTGTTATATCAAAATGTCTTTTAAGATCCTCATCTATTTCACCATCAAAAAGCATATAAGATATTAAATCCCCAGAATGTGTAAACCCTACATAGTTGTATTTTGTACTTACTATAACAACCCCAAAACTTAATAAACTATTAAAGTGAGCGGCTAAAAGCAAAAGGTCATTGCTTTTATCTTCATCAAATTCTTTCAATATAATGCTAGTGAATGCTAATTTCTCCTCCTTAACGGTGTAATTAAAGTTTAAAACATTATTTTCATCAACACTGAATGAGGTTTCAATTCGCTTTTCTGATTCATATTGACCAAAAGTCCAACCTTTTTTTTGGTTGTATTTAATAAGGTCTTTCCAAACAAATTTAGATCGTTTTTTTACATTTAAAATTCTGTAAAAACGTTTAAAAGTATATTTGATTTTGATGAAAAAGGGAGTAATCCATTTCATAATATTATTTTTAAAAAAATTATATAATACTGGAAAAAAGCTTAGCATTCCAATAAGAACTATTATTCTAATTATATCCATAAATAGCTATTTTTGCTAGTTTTTTTCTTAACTTTTTTCTTAACTTTTTTTGCTGGATAAATCAACTAGTCTATTATATGCAAACAGTCATTTCAATCAAATTTTAAAAACATCAATTTTGAATTTTTAATTCCTTCAAAAAACAATTTAATGGTTTTGTTTGCTTTTAAATAAGTAGTGTATAAAACTTATTAATAGCCAAATAATAGAAAATAAAATCAGCCCCTTTAAATTAGAATAAACATCTTCCTTGTCAAATCGACCGTGTATTTTTTTACCAAAGAATTTATTAGAATACTGTTGAGAAATTTCTATTGTTACCCCAAATAAAAAAAGAAAAATAAATATAAAAAGTTGTCTCTTTACAAATAAAACATTTAAGAATAGAGCGGCAATAAAACAAAACATCGAATGTAATTCTTTATCATAATGTCTGAATACTACAGGAAGTTTAATCATAAAACCCACAATTGCAATTAAAAAACAAATGAATGTAATTATTAATTTATGATATTCTTTAAACTTTATTTCCATAATATGTTTACCCTTGTTTGTGTTTTCAATATTAATAAATCAACTCTTTTATGACGAATGCAATCGAAACTTTCTAAAAACAATAATTTGATTTATGGTACAATTTTGATAGTTGTGCCTATTTTAATATGTTTGAACAGTTCTTCCATCTCACTATTTGTAACAGCAATACATCCATTTGTCCAATCGAAACAAGTGTGAAACCTGCCAATAAATCCTAATCCATTCATCATCCCGTGTATTTTTATATCACCACCGGTTGGCTTACCAAATCGTTTTGAATTTGCAATATCGTTATTATTAGGGTACGAAATACCTAAGTTTTTATACGCAATACTGTTAGGGTTTCTGGCATTTATATGATACTCCCCTTCAGGGGTTTTATTATCTCCTTGAAAATGTTTTGCACCTTTTGGATTTTTTCCTAATGCAATATTATAAACCTTTATTAATTTATTAGCTGAATAAGCGTAGAGTTTTCGTTCTGATTTGTCAACTTTAATAAAATCTATTTTTGAATTTAAATTTAATATATTAGTTGATTTAAATATATAAAAACAATAAGCACCTAGAACCATTAAAAAAATAATTACAAATATGATACTTTTTTTTACTCCACAATTCACTATTTCCATCTGTTATTTAAATTTAAAATAATTTAATTTAATGCTTTTACTACTGTATGTTTTCTGCAAATTTGAGTTTTTCCTTAATTGAATTTCTTAATTCAAGGAAAACTCAAACCAAATAGGGATGTGGTCTGAAATCATTCGGGCTTCCTTCAAAGAATTGAAATTTCTGTAAAAAGGAAGAACACCAGAACTTAGTTTCTTAATTTTTGCATTATAAAACATATTGTCAAATTCAGATGCTAGACAATCCCCGTTCTGGCAATCCTTTTTTAAGGAAGTTTTTTGATTTACTAGTATCGGTAAATAGCCCATTTTCTTCAAAGGAAAAAACACCGTGTGCGATTGTGGACAATTGAAATCACCAACAAAAATCAAATTCAAAGATGGATATTCAGCTGGTAAAAATTTAAAATATTTTATCTCCGTTTCGGGTTGCATCTTTTTAGTTATGGCGTGAAAATTAACCACCGTAAATTGTTTGTTTTCATATTGAAAAGTACAGAAGTAAGGTTCTCGGTCAATCTCCAAATGATATTTTTTTTCTAACCAGGCTTTCCCAATTTTATTTAGAGTGGCTGTCTTCCAAATAAACGCATAACGTTCCGTCTTATAGGCACTACTGGATGTAGGATCACTTATTACATAATCCCATTTACTTCCCTTGCGATTCAATTCATCGGCTAGTTTGGCTACGGCTTGGGCGCCACCATAACCAGCTACGACTTCCTGTATGGCAATGATGTCGTAGTTTTTTAAAGTGTTTGCAATAAAATTTATTTCAACTTCAGACTTTGATTTCCCAAAGTTTTGAATATTCCACGACACTAGTTTAACTTGCGCAAATAGAGTAGTAGTGCAAAATAAAAGGAACAGGAATAGTTTTCTATTGAATTTATTCAAAAGTGATTTCATTTTTTTTATAATCAATTGACACTTTTCCGAATTGAGCCAAAGCTGATTGTCCTAGTAATAGAGGAGCTTCATTATTATGAACGATTGAAGCTTTCACATTCTTTAAAGTTCTATTTCCTAACTTTACAGTCCGAAGATTTATTATTGTTCCTTCAGCTATACTACCATCAGCAATTTGATATTGTTGCGACCCCAGGATATCCTCTTTTAAAAGTTTTCCTTGTCTGTATAAGAACATCGCCTCTACATCCGATATAGTAATATCGGATGCGCCAGTATCAAAAATAAAATTCATTTTTGTTTCATTAATAAAAACGGGGATTTTATAAACACCATTATCTTCAGACATCAAAACCATGGTTTTACTATCTCTAGTTGAGCTAGATGTCTGCTCGACATGTTGCTTTGAATTTCTCGAATTATTTCTACCAGATCGAGAACAACCATTACAGTCGACAAATAATAAAGACAAGATAATTGTCAAAACACTAAATAAAATTTTTCTCATATTAATTTTCTATTTTTCCTATTTTTGGAATAATTTGAATCAAAAATTGTTGGTTTTTATATTCTTTATTGCCTGTATGTCTTCCAACACCTCGCACACCACTGCCTGCTATTTGTAGTTCACAAAAAGCGGGATCAAAATAGATGTTATTTTTCTGCCACAATTTATATAGTGATAATGCTCTCAGGTAACTTAATTCGTCATTTTTTGAGTACACAAAATTAGAAGCCATACCTTCAATAATTATCATGTATTTTATATTTTGATTACTATATTTTGTCTTTAACCTCTTGATTAAGCTTTCAATGTTTTTACCAACTTCTAATAGGTATGCTTCATTATTTACGGGTATTACACTAGATTTAGCAGCAAATTGAATTTGCTCTTTTAAGGAAAACCGTTTGTACTCATCCTGATAATAAAAATAACGGCTATCCAATTCTTTTACAGAGTTCTGAATTTCAACAATTCTTTTTAATTGCTCAACAGTTGTCTTCTGCTGTCTCTTCATCATTGCAATTGTCAGAACAAATAAAACAAGCATGATAAAAAATAAACTGGTCATTAAATCGGCATAACTGGCCCAGAAAAAATTTGTTTTTTTTGACATAATTAATTGACCAATAATTTATAAACTGACCATAAACAGTATCCTATTCCAATAGTTGCTCCAGATCCGAAAAAAGCAAGTGAAAGATACTTGATGTTTTTAGGCAACTGAAAATCAATTTGTTTTTGATTCTTTAAGACTTCTGTTAATTCCATTACGCTGTTCCCTAATTTATCTAATTTATCATTTTGCGTGGAGGTTGATTTTTCAATACTAGACATCGTTTTTTCTAATTTACCTAATTTTTTAAGTTCATTTAGATTCCCTCTATCGTTCCCCAATAAATTCTCTAAAAAGCTTTCTTCTTTGATGGTAATATTTCTAATTGATTCCATTTGAGCATCAATATGTTCTTTCAGTTTTTCTAAACTTTTAGTAATCGAGTTATCTACATCAATGACCGCATCAGAAATAAATTGTTTTCTATTGGAAACTTCTTGCAATTCGGATTGTAAGATGGTAATGATTTCTCTATTTGCAGTAATATTTGTACCAATTGCTTCAGCAACTAATTCTATAGATTGTGTTCTTTCTAATTGGTTGCCAATTTGAAAATTTAATTTCTGAGCATTGTCTACAAAAGAATTTACCTGATGTAAGTACGTATTAAATTTTTCAAATTCTTTAGTACTCGTTCTTAATTCTTGTAAAACGGTAACATTAATTTTTGCCAATTGAGCAACATCAACATCTTTAAGCTCATTCATTAAATTAACCTGGCTATCGAAAGATTCCAAGATCTTACTTAACACTCCATTAAAACTAACTACATTAGTAGAAAAGGTATCATTGAATTTAAGTAAATTAGCTTGTAATGAATAAATACTTGAAGTGGTGTTTTGTGATAAAACAGGTAAAAGGTGCGTTTGAATCCAAGTAAAGAAATCATTTTTAAGACTTTCAGCCTGTGTTTTAGCTCCCTTATACTTCCATCCAGAAAGTAATACGGTGAGTAAAAGACCGGTAAAACTAGCAATCATAGCTATTTTTACTCCGCCAATCAGAATGTCAATTGCTTTTTCAAAATTCTCATCGCTAATACTTGGCATAGCGAACAGTCCTACGACTATTCCTAACATAGTCCCCATCAGTCCTAAATATAAAGGGATTGGCAGCAATGTGTTAATTTCTTCATCAACGGCATCGGTATTTCTTTCTACTACATCTTTTATTAAATTAAAGTCACTTACTGCTCCTTTATTTCTTATTAAATAGGTGTTTACAGAGGTCAGAACTTTATCGAAAATTACATTCGATTCACCAGTTGATTTTATTAAGGTAACTTCAATATATTTTGGTTCCATGATTTTTATTCGTTTTATGATCCGTATTTTTTGTTTTTAAGTTTAGACCATCCCATATCTTCATACTGATATCTTTGTGATTTTGGTATTTTCTCCTCTAAATTACCCTTACTCATCCAAATCATTACTTCTTTTGTGTCATCTATAGTAATTGTTTCACCTAATAAATCTGAATCAAACTCATCATTAATTATTGATGCGTTATAGTTATTTTTATTTTTAATACTTTCAACAATATTTTGAATTTTTAGATTTTTCCCCTCACTTATATCTTTTTTCTGTACTATGTTTACCGATGAAGATAAACCACTATAACTATTCAGGTTGTTCAGTATGTCATCTGTTGTTATCGTTTTTATCTGATCTTCACGGATAAAGACTTTTACCGTTTCAAAGTCATGTGCATTAGGTAAAATGGTTTTGAAAAGTGCTATTTTTTTAGAAGTGGTTAATGCCACAAGGATTTGTGCAACAACAATAATTAATATCAGTGCGCCTATAATGTAATCATGCATATCTATTCGTATTTAATTTTAGCTTTTGTTGTTACGACCCATTTATCGCTTCTTTTTTCTGCAATACCGGGCTTAATTGTATTAATACTTTTGGCATTTTGATTTAAAGCATTTTGAGATTCACATACTGGATCTAAGTACGTATGTGGATAGTTTACTGCATCTTTAATACCTATTTCATCAGAATGAAAAATAAATGAAGCTTTTGATTTATCTTGATTATCAACTGTAAATTTATATAAGGATTGAGTTGGCTTAAATGTGTTTGAAAGACTACTTAAATCAAAATTATTTTGATCAGGTGTAGCCATATAGAATTCTTCTTGAATTGGTTTTGGTAGGACTTCCAAAAAAAAATGAGTATTTGTTTCTGAAACTGGATTCGCTTCTGTGTCTTCTCGCAGATTTTTTTGTCTTAAATTTTGGAGCTCAGCGTTTAAATCTTTAATCTTATTTTCAAGATCTTTATTCTTTCTTTCTAGATTACCGTCCTTATCTGATAACACAATTTGACTAAAACTTGATGCACTGACATTCTGACGTTTAAATTTTTCTATCTTATTAATATAATCTATTTTAAGTTTTGATTTTTGTTTATATAGAGTAATAAATAAAATAATAGATAATATAGATAGTCCTATTGAAAAAAACGACCAAAAATTAAAACTATAAAAAGTTGCTGCTGCAGGAGGTATTGTATTATTTCTAACATCCATGTCAATAGTCGAAAGAGAGTCTTGGTTTTCAGTAGCTGAATTTTCTAATTTTCCCAATTCAGTAGTTGATTGATCCGGATTTAAATTTGTTTCAGTTTCTTTATTTTGAATAAAGATTTCTATTTTCGATTTTATCGGCGCGAAAATGTTTTTCAATTTTCTTCTTTCAGCAAAGGCATATATTTTACTATATTGTTTTTTGTCAGTAAAAACCTCGTCAGTAAAAAATCTTAAATTGTCGTTAATATTTGTCTTTTCTTTTAATTTTTGAAACTCATTAAATAAAGCGATTGTACTTTTTTCTGTTGCAGGGATAGCGCTTAAAGTTAACGGCCCATTGTCACAAGTAACTTTGTTAATATCTGGTAAGGCATCATTGACACATATACAAGTTACATAATCAACAATACTGTTTAAATCAGTTGATTCTTTACTTTGCGCATTAATAGTAACTGCAATAAAAAGTAGTGCAATTAGTGTATATATTATTCTCATACTGTTTGGCTGTTTAACTCTGAATGGATATTGTAAGCTAGATGATTGATTCCGCCAATTAGTGGATAGAAGAATAAAGTTTCGTCTATATTTTCATCTAAATCACCTTTTAACTCTTTTTTCTTCTCTTGTAAAGCTATTTTTAAGTTATCCAATGCATTTTCCTTTAGGCACTCTTTATAAGCTTCTAAATGAGTTTGATTTATCCCAAAATTATTTTTAAAACTTAATTCTTTATTTAGAGAAAAAAACCAATCTACAAAATTGTTGTATTCTTCAATAACATCATTTTCTATTTTTGAATCAATTTGATTGTAGGATTTTGATGTATTAGGAATTAATATTTCTTCTTTTGAACCCAGCAATACTGATTTAATAACTTCAATATTAGTTTTTTCGTTATGCGGAAACATTAAAGCTCCTTTGCAGCTAATTTCTTTTGGATTTTCATCTTGTTTTAATTCTATTTTTGAGACTACGTTCTCTTCAAATACCTGTTTAAAAATAAGCTGAGTTAATTCAGTTAATGCATTTAATTTATCACTACTATCTGCAATATTTATTATTTTAGAACCTGTACCACTAAAGGTTATATATCGTGGATGGTTTAATTTTTTTGACTTCATTAGTTTGGCGATATGATAAATAATCGAAGTGTAAAAAAGAAGAAACACAATTTTAAAGTCACCATTCAGTTTTAGATCCTTGCTAAATGAAATTGGAATATTATTATCTATTATTTTTTTGTTTTTTTCAATTGAAAAGAAAAACGCGATAATATCTTCAGATTTCCCATCCTTTTTTACAGCATCAAGTACTTTTAGTAAATCATACTGATTGTTCGACTCTAACAAATGTTTAATTTGATCTATATATTTTAGAATGAACCCATTTATTTTTGATGATCTACCAAAAGCATCTCCAAATATAGCGTTTGCCGCAAAACGGAAAGAAGTTAAAAGTTCAGAATTGTTATTGGTGTATACTACAACATCCGTTGTTCCTCCACCGATGTCGATAGAAACTACTGGATTAGCTAATGCATTTACCCCAAGATGTGTATTATAGTAGTAGAAAGGAGCAATAGATTCTGAAATTTTTTCAGGAGCAATTGATGTATTAATATATTTTTTAAATAACTCATTCCATTTACTTTCAAGAAGCCTTATTCTATACATTGACATACTTGAAGGATAAAGCCAAATCAGTTTTGTACGATTTAAATCTCCTCCATTTAACAGTGTTTTATTTCGAATTAAGAACAGAAGGTTTTCAAAATAAGCATCGATTACTTTAATTTCATTTGGATAAGTAGTGTAGTCTGACCATTTTAGATTTGTTCTTATACACGAGCTGTCTGGGATTACATATTTTTCATAAACAAAAGGAATGTTAAAATCCGATAAAGCGTAGGTATCCTTATTTAAATCCAAGTGCTTTTTTGAATTTATAATAGTCCTTTGGGGAAAATGAAATTCAGAATTTTTATTTAGCTCCTGGGGTATAAATTCTTGAAAAATTAAATCAGTTAAATTATTAGCTCTTACCGCATTTATAGATTTTATTGTCGCTGGGTTTTTTGAATCATATAAAGTTGCATTCTGAAGATCATTTTCATTAATTTCAAAAGGTTTTGGGTCACCATTATCTTTACGATATTCAATATGTGTGTTTGTAGTCCCAAAATCTACCGCAAAACTAAATTCAGATGAACCTTGAGGTAAAGTCTTGAATAGTGGAATTATTAAACCATTTGCCCAGTTGTTTTTTACTTCGATATAATCAAAACCTTCTTCAATTACATAATATTTTGTTGAAATAAAATCAATTGATTTTTCACTTCTTTGTTTTGCAGCTTTTTCTTTTACTTCTTTATTTTGGTCGTTTTTATAGAACTGAAGTATATAGTTGTTATTCTTATTGTGCTCAAGAATATCTCTATCCATAAAGGCTACTCTATAGAAGTTCTGACTGTCTTCAGCTAATTTTATGAAAGGAAATAAGGTCAATCCAAATTGATTTTCAATTATCGCACCTCGATTTCTGTTTAAATCAGGCTCTGTAATTTGGTATTCATTCGCTGGCGGATAATAGGTTCTTTCATAGGTTACGTATTTTTTATCTTGAATTGGAATTCGAAGCGTAACATGGACTCCGCCTGTTGAAGCTTGTTTTATTTCAAGTGTTTTTTTTCCATCTGCTGTAACACCTTGTAAATCTTCAATGTTAAAATAATCAAAATATTGTTTTTTAATAGGTAACAAAAAACCTTTGGAAATTTCACCGGAATTTAAAGAAAAGTTACCATCAAAGAATTTTTCTTTATGGATTGGATAAATGGTTCTAATAATGTAAGGCTCCAATAGATCACTAATAGTTAAGTAAGGATAGATTGAATCATCGAATGGGAGCTTTCTTTCTTTTAATGGTTTGTCGTCAAATACCTCTGCTCTATTTTTTTTATCCCAAAGAGCAGTAGTATAGATTATTTTTTCAGAAAAATCGTCAATAGGAAGTACTAGGGGTTTTATTTTATCTTTGCATTTATTAGAATTAATAACAAAACCACTTTTGTCCTGAATATTAGATGGACTTTCTGCCTTTTTACGAAGTGGAAAACCTAATATTTCGACAATACTTCCATCTGATCCAGTAGTTAGTTTTTCAAATTCCGTATTGAAATTTTCTAATGAATAATCGTTTAAGATACTCCTTTGCTCATGAGTTAGCATTTTATAATTCATTTCCAAATAATCATCTACAGCTTTAAAAAGCGGATTAAATCGAGGCATGAATTTTCGAATACCAAAAATAAATTTCACGTAATTAAAATCTCTTTTATATAATGGTTGGTACTGATCATCAAAAACAATATCAGTTCCGAATCTAATATCTATATTTAATTTATTAGCTGAAGTAAAGAACAAACTTGCAGGTGAAGTACCTCCAATAATATTAAGTTCATTTTTCCCTAATTTATAATTCAAGAGATAAAGTCTTTCAATTTTATCAAAATTGTAGGCTTTTGCGTCTTGTTCTAAATACAGTTTCAGTGTTTCTCCTAATAATCGATGTTTCTTGTTTGGAGATTGTAATAACTTATTTAAATCATTGCTTTTATCCCAAATTATTATATTTACTTTTTCTTTTAATTTATCGATATTAAAAAATATTTCACCTACATCAAAACAATCAGAAACCATTTTATGAAAAATAGTTTTGCCGTCAACTTGATTTGAATTTGCTAAATTTTCAAATGCAGTTTTGACTAGGTCAATTCGTGCAAACGGGCTAGGGATGGAAGTGATTTCTTTGTTTGCAGAAGATCCGTTAGGATCTTGAATTGCTTCTATGGCATTTTTACCATATGCTGTTGATGTTTGCCAATCTTCAATATTATTGCTGCCATCATGGAATCTAAATACTTTTGCCATTTTGCTTAAAAGTTATATTTTTCTGTTACTAAAGCTTCTGTTGTTGTGTAAAATAAGTCCATGAATTGTTGTTCCTTGGACCCATTATTACTTGTTGTTTTGTCTTGTTTAGAAAGCATATAATTATACCTATTATAGTTCTTTCCACCAGATTCTAACCATCCAATATAAGGTGTAATACCTTTTACCATATCAAATAAATTGGTGTCATTCACATCTAAGTTCAAAGGAGAGAAACCTCTTTGATTGTAATTCATCTCATTCAACCATTCCAAATAATATTGATTGAATTTTTTTAAATAATTACTATAGAATGGTTGTGTTAAAAGGGTAGTGATATTTAAATTTTTTGCCCAAGTTTGATCCGAACTATCTTGGATTTTATTATTCAGATAAAGTAAAAATTGAGTATACTGAGTTAATGGTTTTTTTAGAAGTATTTGAGTTAGATCTCCTAGATTCTCATAAATTACAGATTGAGAATTAGATTTAATTCCATATTCTTTATAGATTGGATTTTCTGCTTTTCCTTCATAATTGTTTAAGTTGGATGATTCTGTTTTAGCAAAATCAATTATAGAAAGTGCTGCAACAACCTCAAGGAAATGGGCATCATTTTTTTGGTTAACAGAACCCTCCACATTTGGATAGTCTTTTGTTAAGTCATCACCTAAATAATATAAAGCATTAACTGAGTTATTACCACTAATGTTTTCTTCGTAATACGATAAAGCGGCTTTTGTTTTTGAGATAAAAGTCGATTTATCAATTTTACTATCTGCATCTGAAGCCACCCCAAAATAAGGAAGCATTGTGATAGCACCTATAGGTGCATCCTGAAGGTATTTCCATGTTGGCAAATTATGATCTGCTCCTCTTATGTTTTTTACTAATAATGGAAATCCAGCAGCTCCAGTACCGCCAAAAATTGAGCTTATGATAAAAATCCTATCATCTTGATTGAAAGATGATGCAAATTTTAGAAAATCTTCAGATTGTTTGAATTGGTTTAAGACTACACTTCCAATATTTGGATTTCCTTTGAAACCAACCTCCATATCAGAGTTTAGGTTTTCTTCGGAAAATAATAAATTTATTAAAGCTTTATTATTGTCGTCTAATCCACTGTATTCAATGTAATCTTTAAATCTATCGTTTTTAACATCACTTAATGTAAGTCTAAAGTTTTGGGTAATGTTAGAAATTTTAGTTTTGTAGAATTGATTTTTATCTGCATCAGTAAAACTCAACTTACTGTGAATGTTTTGGTAGTTTTTTAAAATATCGATTGTGCGTGTAACATCACCATTAGCTTCATCAGGATCAATAATAATTGGAACCACTTCATATTGATTAATTTCTACACCAGTCGCTAAAAGCATTGCCAGTGATTTTATTACTCTTGAACCAGTCCCGCCAATTCCAAATACATATAATTTTGCCATAATTTATTTTTTAAAAAGGTGTTTTACTAGCACGAACACTTTTGAATTTTAATACCATTGAAAATAAGAAACTGAAAACAGCAGCCCACAGCAAGTTTACCATTGAAAAACTAATATGTTCAGTTGTGTATGGACTACCATCTGAGGATGTAGAATAGAAATTTTCCATTGTAATAACACTATAGTAGTAAGCTGAAATAAAGTTCACTATACCAATTACCAAAATCCAAATAAACCAAAACCTTTTTTTAAAAAATCCATTATAATTAGAAATGAAATAGTAATAGCTTGCCATAAGTACTAAAGAAGTGCAGAGCATGATAACTCCTATTATTGAAAAAATTCCTGACTCGTACATGTCATCAGAAAAATTTTCGATATAAAATAAATCTAAAGGATGGAATCCATCATATAAGGTTGCGAAAAAATCGTTCATAATTATTTTTTAATATTAATGGTTAATTCTAAATAGTTATTATTGTCTGACTCTGTTTCATACGCTTCACTAATCCCTTCAATCAAGTATTTAATACCGAATGTACTATTAGGGCTTTTTAGGATATTACTATCATCATTGGTACTGGTAGTATAAACCCACTGTGGAATTTGTTTGTTTATAGTGAAAGTTAAGTTTGTTAAATTTGGTTTAGTCGATTCAAATACGATATAATGCGTTGGTGCTGCTTTAGCTTTGGAAAGCATATTTATTGAAGAAGATCCAAGCTGTTTTTTGTCGAACTTGAAGATGCCTTTTATCTTAAAATCACCTTCTCTAATACTATAATTTGATTTATCAAAAATATAACTATCTTCAATAGGCACTTTACTTAAGTCTAAGGCTACTGAAAAAATAAAACTTGAGCTATTTCTACTATTTATGTCTACGTCTTTAATGCCTTGCACTGCTCCATTATTTTTGTATTCTCTATCAGGTTTATAACTACCCGAATCTTCTTTCGTATTTATTACAGAATAATAAACTTCTTTAGAATAGTCTTTTAATGTTAAGTTGTATTTATTCTCAAATCCTTCTACTTTGTTTTTTGATAGCTCAATATTTGAATTAAATTTCATCATTGCTTTTTCACTTCCAATTATACTCATATAATAGGGCCTAGATATATTATTTAATTGTGTTTTTTTATTGTCTTTGTCATAATAAGTGCCATTAAAAGACGAGTTCAATTTCACAATAGTTGTGGCCAATGGCTCTTTATTTTTGAATTTTGTTAAAAAAGCATCTTTTGTTAAACTTTTTTGGTCACTTAGTAAGTCTTCTGTTTTGTTACCTTGTATAGAATAAATACAATCTGATACAAGAATCGAAATTGTGTTTTGGGATGTTTTTGTCAATATTTGTTTGAAAATATTATTCAAATTACTTGAATAAGTGTCACCTACTTTGAATGTTTTTGCATTTAGAGATTTTGAAAAATTCACGATATTACCTTCAATATTAGTTGGGTATATAGCGGAATTGATAAAATTTATTTTTAAGTTCTTTTCATCATAATGATATTTTAGCATAACTAATAAGTCGCGAATGGCACCTTTAAATTGCGTGTTTCCTTGCACATAGCCATTCATGCTACCCGAATTTTCTATATAAACATTTACAAAATAATCTTTAGACTCATCTGTGCTAATCCTTTTTTCAACTTTTTCTCCCTTTTTCTCTAAAAAAGAAATCAATTTTAGTTCATCAAAACTTCCATTTGTAAAAAATTTTTTAAATTTTCTTTCGTTTTCAAAAGGTTTTATAAGATCAGCTAATTTGCCAAATTCATCTGTAGTTATTTTGGAGTCAGATTTAGAGTATTCTAATAGAGAATCTTCAAAGAGATCATATTCATCATTACAACTAACGGTAGTTAAGAGCAGTACGAGCATCAAGAATCGAAATAGTTTGTTCATTGGGTTATTTTATTTTAATAATAATAGTTCCTTCACTGACGTCTGGACATGCTAACTTAGCCATCACATTAAGTTAAGAAATAATCTTAATTTTAGCCTATGAAACAAGTCCGCAAAATT